>CAZHXC010000544.1:0-2510 GCA_964536145.1 uncultured Spirochaetales bacterium
ACCGCGAACTACCAAACACCCCAGCCAGGGTACTACCACCGAATGCCCCCGGAGGACAGGTGTTTCTTGCCGTCGGCACCGGGATGTTTACCTCCGTGGCTGACGCAGGCAGCACGATCGTAGCACTCCCCACAATTGCGAGCTATTTCAGTGCGGACCTTCCCACAACCCAGTGGATTGTCGTTGCGTATCTTCTGACGATCAGTGCGCTGCTGGTGCCGATAGGACTGCTCTCCGACATGTTGGGAAGGAAGCGAATCTTTGTCTCCGGGGTTTTCATCTTTTCAGCCGGCGCCTTTTTTGCGGCAATTTCTGTCAGTGTGACTACCCTTATCCTTTCGCGGATAGTGATGGGCATTGGGGCGGCCATGAGTCAGGGACCGTCGATGGCCATCATGATATCGTCATTCCCGCAGGAAGAACGGGGTAAGGCGCTGGGGCTACAGATGAGTGCGGTAGGATCCGGGGCTGTTGTCGGCCCTGCACTTGGTGGACTCATAATCAGCGCCTTCGGCTGGCGCGGAGTCTTTTTTGCCACGAGCATCTTAGGGCTTGTCTCAGCAGCCGCAATCACTTTCATCTTGCAGCCGGACAGGAAGGAGAAGGCAGCAACGGGTTCTCCTTGGAATGAGCAACGCGCCAAAGATCGGTTGGTCTTCTCCATTCGTCATCGGCTCATTTATAGGCGCGGCTCTACTGCTGGGGTTTTTTATATGGTGGGAACTCCGCGTGTCGATGCCGATGCTCGATCTTGGGCTACAGTGCCCGCTATTTCGGCTTGATTGCGATACCAGCGTCGCTCTGTACGATTATTGTCGCTCCGCTGTCAGGTCAGTTATCTGACCGGTTTGGATGGAAGAAGTTCGCAGTCGGTGGCCTCATCACGATGATAGCCGGTCTCATCCTCCTTTCGGCTATTTCCGTTCAAACTTCGCTTCTTTTTGTGATTGCTGCATGGGTGCTGCAGTTTATCGTGCATGGCACGTTCTCGGCGCCTAACAACGCTTCCGTTCTTTCCGTTGTGCCCAAAGAAAGATTTGGAGTTGTTTCGAGTTTCGTGAACATGATTCGTAACGCAGGCAACGTCACCGGCACCGCGTTGACAACGGCCATTATCACTTCCGTGCTGATTGCCCGCGGTCTGCCTCCTACCCTTGAGTCTGCAAGCCAAAGGCCTATCGCGCCGGCTTGAGACCCTTCGGAGTTTCGCAGCAATATCGGTATTCCTTCCAGGAGAGACCTGGCGCCGGTGGCATAGCCGTTTACTCTTTCTGATGATCGGAATAGTACTCGCGGAGACATTCCGGACAGAGCCCGTGGCTGAAGGTGATGCCGGAATGAGTCGAGATATACTCCTCAACCTGGAACCAGTAACCTTCGTTATTGCGAATTTTTTTGCAGTTTGCGCAGATGGGTAATAACCCGTGGAGCACGTTCATGCGCCGCACAAGAACACTCAGCCGCCTTCCTAATAGAATTTTCATTGCAAGCCCCGTTACGGCCGTCAAAGCTGCAATCATGCAAAGCTCAATGATGAGCTGCGTGAGAGTGAAGGTTGAATCCTGGTAGAAGAGGATAACGCTGAGCAACATCCCGCCTGCATCGTGAAGACTTACTTCAGTCACAGGAGTGTAGAACCGCCCGTGATGCATCGCAAACGAGCGTGAGGCGCCAAGTGGTTTCTTGAGCAGCCTGTTCGCGATCTCCTCCTCACCAAGAAAAGCAGGATTGGTATCCTTTGGAAAAGGTACCACAGCAGTAGCTGCACGAGCGCCCGTCCACCCGTGAACACGCATTGTCAGATCATCGATCCCGATAGTGAATTGAACAACACCGATAATCACCTCACCGGAGGAAACAGGCGCCGTAATCGCCACGACCGGCGTACCGTCATGATCGATGGCGTTAGCAACGGTAACCGATCCACTTGCAAGGGCTTGATGGAACCCGTCGCGATCGAGCGGAGTGGTGCCATTATATTGCTTTTCACGCGCGCAGGAAAAAATGACGTTTGCATTTGTGTCGTAGAAGCATATGTTTCTGAAATGCGGATTCTCCCGCCGAAACACCTTGTACTTCGCCTCCACGATGTCTGTAAAGCGGCCCATTTCATTTCCTGCCAGCGCATCTGTCATGTATTGGTTAGTGCTGATGAAACCCCGTATGCGTGTGGTGTAAAACTCTTCGATCTCCGTCCAGCGAAGTTGCCACGAACTCTCTATCCGCTGAGACAGATCCGTGGTTTCTCTGAGCACGCCGGAAACGAGGATACCCGAGGTAGCGAGAAGGACTGTGACACCGATGAGGATGATGGCGGCGCTGGTTTGCCTGATTGCAGCCCGCCTGATTTGCTCTGCAGTGAGGGGATTGGCTTTCTGGTTGGGGATTTCCCGGTGCTTCATTTGATAACTCGTCTGGAGATTGATATATGAATCGGATGTATGAAATAAAAAGTTAATCAATACTGATCATGATTTTCAAGCAAGAGGATGCCGGATTGCAATGCGGTG
>CAZHXC010000545.1:0-2509 GCA_964536145.1 uncultured Spirochaetales bacterium
CGCAAGGCTGTCGATCCCTGTTGATCGGGCTGCTTCAATCTTCTCATAATCCAACTCACCAATCCCGCGGACAAAACGGAGACCCATCCTGATTGCAAACCCGCGGTCATCTTTTCCGTTATTCCCGTCATGCTCGAGCAGACAGTACCATCCGCTTTTCAACACATCCACCTGAAGAAACCTGATCCCCTTCCGTTTGGCGTCCTGTACAATCGTTGCCGGAGAGTAGAATCCCATCGGCCAGGCGTTCAAAAGCGCGCAGGTAAACACCACCGGGTAGTGACACTTCATCCAGGCGGTGCAGTATGCGATGTGCGCAAAACTCGCCGCGTGGCTTTCGGGAAACCCGTACTCCCCAAAGCCGCGTATCTGCTCGAACACCTGCTCGGCAAACTCCCGCGCAATGCCGTTTGCACCCATGCCTGCAATGAGTTTTTCCTTGTGTTTTTCGATACTGCCCTCACGCTTCCAGGCCGCCATGTCGCGGCGCAACCTGTCGGCTTCCCCCGGGCTATAGTTCGCAGCAATGACGGCAAGCTTCATCACCTGTTCCTGAAATAACGGTACACCGAGGGTTTTTTTGAGGACCGGTTCCAACGAGAGGTGCGGATAAGTGACCGGTTCTTCTCCGTTTCTCCGCCTCAAGAAAGGATGGACCATGCCCCCCGCAATCGGCCCGGGACGAACGATGCTTATCTCAATGACAATGTCATAGTAGGTTCTCGGTTGTAACCTTGGTAACATGCTCATCTGTGCGCGGCTCTCGATCTGAAACACGCCAACGGTGTCGCTCTTGCAGATCAAATCATAGGTTTCAGGGTCCTCCCGTGGAATTGCCGCCATATTGGTTGAAACTCCAAGGTGTTCCTCCAGGAGATCGAAGGAAAGATGCAGATGGGTGAGTGCGCCTAAGCCGAGAAGATCGACCTTGAAAAGTCCAAGCTCCTCCACATCGTACTTGTCCCACTGGATGACGGTTCTGCCGGGCATGGTGGCGTTTTCAACGGGAACCAGGGTATTCACCGGTTCTCCGCCAAGGAGAAACCCTCCGGGATGGATCGAAAGATGCCGCGGAAAATCCCGGATCTCGTCGACAAGCTCGGTAAGAAGGGTAAGTTTCCGGCTCTTCCGGTCCAAACCGGTATTTTCGATACTCTCTTCAACCGACCCTCCACGAAAGGTGGTGAGCTTTGAAAGCATGTCGATAGTGGTAGGCGGGATCCCGATAACTTTGCCTACCTCACGGATTGCGGATCTCCGCCTGTATCTGACCACGTTGGCTACCATGGCCGCCCGCTCTCTGCCGTACTTTTCGTACATGTGCCGGATGACCTCTTCCCGCCTGCGATGCTCGATATCGAGATCGATGTCAGGCGGTTCGGCACGCTCACGGGAGATAAACCGTTCAAAGAGCAGGTCCATCTGCACCGGGTCCACTGCGGTAATTCCAAGGCAAAAACAGACCGCCGAGTTTGCCGCCGATCCTCTACCCTGGCAGAGAATATCCTGTTCTCTGCAAAACTTGACGATGTCCCACATGGTGAGGAAATACCCGCAGTAATCGAGCTCTTCGATGAGCGCGAGCTCTCGCTCCACCTGTGACCGTACGTTACCGGGGACCACCCCGCCGTAACGCCTCCGCGCTCCGGTGTATGTCAGCTCTTTCAACCATCCTGCGGTGGTATATCCTTCCGGAAGAAGCTCTGAGGGGTATCTGTAGACAAGCTCATCGAGAGAAAACCTACATTCACTCGCGATTTCTGCGCTTCGCTCGATTGCCGCGGGCCGGTCTTTGAAGAGCTCGATCACCTCATCAGGTTTTTTCAGATAGTGTTCACCGTTCGGATTGAGCAGTTTTCCCGCATCGGTGAGCCGGACGCCGCTCCTGATACAGGTCAACACATCCTGAAGCCGTTTTCGTTCCTGTAGGTGACAGAGCACCTCGGTTGATGCAACTAACGGTATCCTGTGGGCCGTGGCGAGCCGTATCCGCTTTTCCCCGATGGTTTTCTCTCCGGGATCGAGATGCCGGGCAAGGATGATGCTGATATCCTTCGAAAACACATCTCTCAATATGCCGATAACATCATCCGGCAGGTACTCGGTTCCTGACGCGAGGAGCGCATGGAGCCCTTCCCCGTAGTCGGCAACCTCATCCCACCCTACCTCACAGTATCCTTTCTCGTTACGTAACCTTCCCGCGGAGATCAACCGGCACAGGTTTGCATAGCCGTCCCTGTTTTTCACCAGCAGCACGACGGTACAGCCGTCGGAGACCGACATCTCGGCGCCCACGATGATCCTCGCGTCATGGGTTTTCGCCGCTACATGGGCCCTGACTACGCCGTATACACCGTCACGATCGGTAATACCGATACACGGGTACCCGAGCTCCACCCCTCTCGACACGATCTCATCAGGGTGACTCGAGCCTTCCAAAAAGCTGTAGTTGGTCTTGCACCAGAGCGGAATGTAGGGCGCCTCTATAAACCGTTGCTTTGGCATCGCG
>CAZHXC010000546.1:0-923 GCA_964536145.1 uncultured Spirochaetales bacterium
CGCTGCGAAGTACCGGCGCACGGCGCACGTTCGGCCGTGGGCCACCGCAAAGCGTGCCGTCACAAGGCGAAGGATACGCTTGGCACAGCTCGCTACGCCCGCGAACACAACCAGCCTCCATGTGATAAACTATGCAAAAGGAGCGGATAGCAATGAAGATGCAAGCTGCGGTCTGCTATGAGTTTGGTAAGCCTCTTGTGGTGGAGGAGGTGGATCTCGACGGCCCACGCCCGCATGAAGTGCTCGTCCGCACCGGGGCGACTGCGATTTGCCACAGCGACATCCACTCCGTCAGAGGCGAGTTGGGAGGAACGGTGCCGCGAATTGTCGGCCACGAGACCGCCGGCCGTGTCGAAGAAGTGGGAGAACAGGTGGGTTCGGTCAAACCCGGAGACCCGGTGGTGGTGTCTCTCCTCGGTTCCTGCGGCCGCTGCTATTACTGTGTCCAGGGAATGCCGTGGCTGTGTGAAGCACGGAGAGGACGATTGCCCAAGGACCGGCTTTTCAACAAGCAGGGAGAAGGTATCGTCAAGGGCCAGCGGGTCTCCGGGTTTGCCGAATACGTTGTGGTGGATGTATCACAAACCGTCAAGATACCTGGCGATATCCCATTAGAGAGTGCGGCGCTTCTTGCCTGCGGAGTCATCACCGGATTTGGGGCGGTTGTCAACAGGGCCCGGGTACGGCCGATGAGCAGCGTTGCGGTCATCGGTACCGGTGGAGTGGGGCTGAATGCGGTTCAGGGCGCCTCCATCGCGGGGGCAAACCCGATAATCGCTGTAGATATCTCAGACTACAAACTCGAGTCCGCCATGAGCTTTGGCGCTACGCATAAGGTGCGGGCGGATGGGGATGATCCGGTTCCCGGGGTCAGGGAAATCACCGGGGGACGGGGCGCCGATGCGGTGTTTGAGGCGGCGGGT
>CAZHXC010000546.1:933-2506 GCA_964536145.1 uncultured Spirochaetales bacterium
TTGGCGCGACGACCGAGCGGCTGAAAGGGGGCCTCGGCAGCGCCTCCGCGGTGAGCGAGGGAATTTCCATGTCCGGTGCGAGGGGGATGATCGTTGTCGTGGGACTTGCGGGGAAGGGCGCCCCCATCACTACACCGCCGATGCTCAGGGCGGAACGGATGCTTACATCGTGCAGTATGGGATCGACAAGACTGAGCGTAGATATTCCAAAGCTTATCGGTTTATACCGATCAGGGCGTCTCAAGCTTGACGAGCTCATCACAAACCGGTATTCCCTCGAGAGGATAAACGATGCGATAGCATCCACCGAACGCGGAGAGGCGCTTCGTAACGTCATAGTATTTGATGATTAGGCGCGCACAAAAAAAGAGCGGAGCCGGCTGAAAACGGGAGCAACACGAAATGAACGACAGTTTTGAGTGGCTGTTCAAAAAGCAAACTATCGGTACAAAAACAGCGCCAAACCTCCTTGTGCTCCATCCGATGGAACGTTCCGATGGTACACCGGAGGGAAAACCCGGCGAGTCTGCATTGAGCTGGTACCGGCAGTTGGCCGCAGGGGGGTGGGGTGTATTCTTTGTCGAATGCACCACCTGCTCGGATGATCCTGACGAGAGGGGCCATTTTCCTGACGGCTTTCTCATGAACGAACGCAATCTGCCTGAGTTCAAACGCCTCGTAGATGAGATGAAGGCGATAGACCCGGAAACAGTGCTCATGATTCAGCTCAGCACCGGAGACGTTGGAAACGGCAGCGCCGGAAACAGGGGCTTTCTGCGTCTCCCTTCTGATGAGATTAACCGGATGCTCGAGAACCTGATCAAAGGCGGCATTCTGGCGGCTGAAGCGGGGTTTGACGGGATGGATCTGAAGCTGTGTCATGGACACCTGCCATTCCAACTCCTCCGCGAGACCAATACCAGGCGGGATGGGTGGGGCGGGAAGACCCTCAAAGAGAGGGCGCGCTTTACCAAAGAAGCAATGCAGGCTATCACCGGGGAATTGGGCAGCAAGACTGAGAGTGATTTCACCATCGGTTCTCGAATCTCAGAGCCGGACCTTATGAGCCTGCGGGCGCTGGTCGAGCTGTTGGACAAAGATCTCAATGTGGATTTTTTGAGCGTCTCCAACTGGCCCGATATTTTTGATGCCGATGCGATATGGAGACTTACGCGAGAGGTAAAGCTGACCGAGCCGCAAGCCGTGGTCATGCAGGCCGGCTTCACCGGCTATCTGGCGGGCGGTGGGGATCCCCTCGCAAAGATGCGGGTTGCTCTCGAGTCAACACCGGCGCCGGATTTTGTAGGATTCGGCCGCCAGGCCGTGGCGGACCCGCTGACCCCGAGGAAACTGAAGGAAGGCCGCGCCGACGAGATCAACTGGTGCAAACGGTGCAACGGCTGCGTAGTCGAAAACCGGTGCAGGCATTATGGGGAATATTGAGCGGATATTTGCAACGCTTTCAAAAGCCATGCCGGAGCCGCGGCCCGGCCTCAGGTCACGGTCGTGTTTTGAGCTCCTCATTTCGGCGATCTTATCGGCACAGACCACGGACGCTCAGGTGAACGGCGTG
>CAZHXC010000547.1:0-2498 GCA_964536145.1 uncultured Spirochaetales bacterium
CGGCACGCCGGCGATTTCAGCGCCGGTACTTTCCGGCGCCCGTCCTATTACCGGAAACCTCGGCGGCGGCATCCTCCCCCAGATATTGCTGCCTGAAGAACCGCCTGTTTTTCCAAGGTTTCCCGTTGCGCATTGAAGAGCGATGGACATCCTGTAGGCTTCTTCCCCGGCGATGGTGCGCTGGACCGAGAGCCCCGGGACGAGGGCGGCCGGTGTGCACCCGGCGTAGTGTCTCGCAAAACTCACTATACTCCCTGCCGGGACGCCGCACAGCGGTTCGGCCCATGCAGGATCTTTGGGTACGCCGTCGGTGCTTCCCAGAACGTAATCACTGAGCTGGTTAAATCCGGTGGTGTACCTCTCCAGGAAATGCCGGTCGATAAGATCATCCTCAATCAACACATGGAGCACCGCCGCCATCATCGCCGTATCCGAACCCGGAAAGAGCGGTATCCAGGAATCCGCCAACCGGTCCACGGTCCGGCTCCGCCGGGGGTCCAGGGCTATAACTTCAGCGCCCCGTTTCCGTGCCTCCCGAATCACCTGTTCGGTCTCGCAACCGAACCTGGTGTCGGAGATATTCGCACCCCAGAGAATAATAAGGCGGCTCTCCAGCAGGTTTTCCGCGTCCATTCCCGCCCAGATCGTACCGAACACATAGGGAATGACGAACTGCTCGGCGCCGCTGCTGTGCGAGCCTGTCGGCCTTGTGTACCCGCCAAAGAGGGAGAAGAACCTGTCCGCGAGCCTGCCGGTGTGAAGGACCGCACCTCTGCACGCGCCGGAGGTGCCTATTTGCAGGATAGACTGAGCCCCGTAGGCCCCCTTTATCGTCTGTATATTTTCGGCGACATGATCCAATGCCTCGTCCCAGCCGGCTTCTCTGAAATCACCGCTCCCCCGCCTGCCGGTCCTGATGAGCGGTGCTTTGAGCCGTTTCTCCGAGTACACCACACGATGGGCAAGATAGCCGCGGGCGCATCCCTGCATGTAGCGGGTTCGTTCGGGATTGTCTGTGATCTTTACTATGCGGCCGCCGCGCACATGCGCTATCAAAGGACAACCGCCGCCGCAATCCTTGTTGCACGAAACCGGGAACTGGATATCAGACATCGCGGCAGTGTAGCATATTTGGACGCCGGCGGGTGAATTGGTGAAAAACACCCGCCACTCCTCCTTTCAGGCAAAGGCGCTGCGCCTGGTTACTTCCGGACTATTGGCGCGACGAGCCGCACATTTCTGCAACATAGCGTCGGCAGATCGAAATTGGCGCCTTGCTCAGCCCAGGCGGTCCATCGGGCTTACGACGCCAAGCTTGTTGCGGGTCGCAACATGCGTATAGATCATCGTTGTCGATACGTTGGAATGACCGAGCAATTCCTGAACAGTCCGAATGTCATAGCCGTGTTCAATCAAGTCCGTCGCAAAGGAATGCCGCAGGGTGTGGATCGTGGCGTGCTTTGTTACCGGAGATGCCGTAACCGCCGCGTGGAAGGCCTTCTGAAGTGAGGACGGATATACGTGATACCTGCGGACAGTCTGTGTCGCCGGATCTACAGAGAGTCTGCGCGCGGGAAAAAGCCAGAACCATCCCCACTCCCGGCCGGCGTTCGGGTACTTTCTTTCGAGAGCTTTGGGCAGCATCACCCCTGCTACATCGTTTGACCTGTCGTTGTCAAATTGGATCCGGACCTTTGCTATTTGGCTCCGCAGATCATCGACTATACCCGCGGGCAGCACCGTCTGCCTGTCTTTGTCACCTTTGCCTGACCGTACAATGATGACCCCTCTGTCGAAATCGATATCTTTGATGCGCAGACTCAGACACTCCGACAGACGGAGACCCGCACCGTAGAGTATTTTCGCCATGAGAAGGTATTCGCCCCTCAGATGTTCAAAGACCGCTGACACCTCTGCACGCGAAAGCACCACCGGTAGCCTGCGGCGTTTACGGGACGCGACGACATCATCGAGTCCGTTAACCTCGATGGACAGAACATGACGGAACAGGAAGAGCAGGGCATTGAAGGCTTGCCTCTGAGTTGCAGCAGACACGTTTCTGTCGACAGCCAGATAGGACAGGAAAGAACGAAGGCCGTCCGCGGTGGGAGCGCCTCCTTTCATATATTCGGAGAATCGGTGAAACCACTGCAAGTATGTCTTTTCAGTCTGATACGAAAGCTGCTTCAGGCGAATAATCCTGTGGAATTGCGCTTGCATACTGCCCACTCCATCCGGAACGACTGATTCATCGTCG
Organism: uncultured Spirochaetales bacterium; assembly: GCA_964536145.1. Taxonomy (GTDB): domain Bacteria; phylum Spirochaetota; class Spirochaetia; order ARS1246; family ARS1246; genus JAFGHN01. The sequence goes on from CAZHXC010000547.1 coordinate 2,258, forward strand.
GTTTGTCGTCGGTTCTTTTCACTCGACAGGTAGAACAAATATCTGCATACCGCGTCCTGTGCCTGGGAGACCTGCCATTCTTCATAGCGCAGCCCCAATTTCGCCATGAAAGACCGGGCAGTCTCCGTACTGTGTTGTTCCCCAGTTTGCTGTGCCGCAAATTGTGGGGCGCCTCTATAAACCGCTGCTTTGGCATCCCGCACATACGAAAAACCCCTATCGTGTAATGACTTACGTTCTT
>CAZHXC010000548.1:0-2486 GCA_964536145.1 uncultured Spirochaetales bacterium
TTATCGATGGCGCGGCTATCGGGAATGTATTTGCTTCTCCGAGCATGAATCAGATGTTGACGCTCACCAAAGCCGTACACGCCGGCAAAGGTGTCCTCTATCTGTACGGAAATTACGGCGGTGACATCATGAACTTTGACATGGCCGCGGAGATGGCCGAGGATGACGATATCGAGGTACAGACGCTGCTCGGAACCGATGACATCGCCTCCGCGCCAAAGGGGAGCGAACAGGACAGACGAGGCGTTGCGGGCATCTTCTACGCCTATAAAGTGGCCGGCGCCTGCGCGGACTCAGGTGCTTCTTTAGATGAGGTTGTCAAAACCACCAGGGAAGCCCTTGATCAGATCCGTACCATCGGAGTGGCGATATCACCCTGCGAAGTTCCAGGGGCCGACAAGCCCTCTTTCACTCTGCCCGAGGATGCCATGGAAATCGGTATGGGGATCCACGGTGAAGCGGGCATCAGACGGGGACCGAGAAAATCAGCCGATGAAGCTACCGAAGACATGCTCGAATTGCTGTTTGACGATATTTCGCTCTCATCGTCGGACACGGTATCGGTTCTCGTGAACAGCCTTGGCGCCACTCCGCTCGAGGAGCTCTATATCATCTACAGGAAGGCCGCGGATATTCTCAAGGGGAAAGGCATCTCGATATACAAGCCCTTCGTCGGCCGGTACGCAACATCGATGGAGATGGCGGGTTTTTCGATATCGGTATTCAGATTAAACGATACGTTTAAGAAGTACCTGGATCATCCTGTATGGTCGCCTTTTATACGTGAGGGGAATTGGAAGTGAGTGTTTCGCTGAATGTAAACGATGTAAAACAGATACTGAAGAAGCTTGCCGAGACCTTCAAGGAAAACAAGTCGATGCTCAATGACCTCGACACCAAACTTGGAGACGGGGACCACGGGAGATCGATGGACTTGGGATTCTCCCGTGTTGCCTCTTATATCGATGAGAAGGACCCCGGCACCATTGCGGAAGTTCTCATGGATGGAGGCATGCAGTTCAATGAAGCTGCGGGCTCCACAATCGGAATCCTGATGTTTTCAGCGATGCGAGAGGCAGGGAAGATCTGTCGCGACAAAGAAGAGATTGGGCTTGCCGATCTGAAGGATATGCTCGACGCCGCTATCAAGGGCATCATGAAGCGTGGCAAGGTCGATGTGGGGCAGAAGACGATCATAGATTCCCTCCACCCGGCCCTGCTCGCCCTCGAAGAGGGTCTTGCGGATTCCGGCCTCGATGATGAGGCGGTTTGCTACGTGGGGCTGAGGCCACCCGCGGAATGACGCCCGCCATTGGCCGGGCGAGATGGTTTGCCGAGAGGAGCCATGACGAAATCGATCCCGGCGCCGTGTCGGGCTCGATCATGATAAAGACCGTGGGCGAGTACCTGCTCGGGTAGTTCCTTGCCGATGTTGCCGCGTTTGCACGTGGCGCCTAAAACGCGCGCTGCACTCCACCCCGGCGTCTGAGGCCGCCGGGGTAGCAGCGTTGTCTGCGAAGAGCATCTATCGTAATTGAGGTTGTCCCGCAACGTTAATCCCTCTGAATCGAGACCGTCTGTAACACTACATGTAACGCAGTTAAAAACTTGATACTCTATCTGCAGTGCATTCAATGGTGGCCTGGAGGTTGCGGGACGGCCTCAATTGCAATTTCCACGCTATTAAACGTTTTTTATGCGGCAGATATTAGAATATGATATACTAACCGCCAAAATCAGAAAAAGGAGATCCGGACGCCGTGAGTAAAGCGGAGAACGAATGGAACCGTGCTCTGATGCTGCTGTGTAGCCAGGGCGTGTTTCTCGGTTTCTCCGTTTCCATATTTTACACGGTTTCGAACACGCTCTTTCTCACCGCCTACGGGTCGTCATTTCTCCCGTATGTGTATATTGCCACCGCCCTCTTCGTTTCGCTGATATCTTTTCTTTTGGTCTCGCTACAGAAGAAATGGGCCTTAGGAACTTTCACCTCTGTAACGGTACTCTCATTTTCGCTCATCATCGTGGTTTCACGCATCGGCATATTGCTTCTCGATGCGCCCTGGATCAGCGCCGCTCTCATGGTGCTATTCACCCTCTTTCTGCAATTGAGTTTGGTCGTGCTCGGTTCGCAGGCGGGACGTATCTTTAACGTTCAACAGATGAAGCGGCTTTTTCCCATGGTGATGGCGGGGCAGGTTTTTGGTGTTATCCTGGGAGGTGGGATAGTTGGAGCAGCGGCAACCTGGATGGGAGGTACGGAGAACCTGCTCGTCCTTGCGGGTGCCGGAATGACGGTTGCTTGGGTGCTTCTGGTAATCACAAACCGGCGCTTCAGATCTTCCCTGAAAATGCCGGTAATCCGATCCGGTGGTAAATCGCGAACCTCCCTCGGAGTTTTGCTCAGGAAGCGATATGTTCAGCTCATACTGCTGTTTCAAATAACCATCTACATCACAACAAACCTGGTGAATTATCTCTTTGTG
>CAZHXC010000549.1:0-2479 GCA_964536145.1 uncultured Spirochaetales bacterium
GTATATCCGGATATAACTCCTTCATGCACTCCGGGCATAAGCTGTGGGAGAACTCTGTCCGCGAGCGTTGCCGAATATACGCCTCTATATCGGTCCAATGACCCTCACCATCCCGGATTTTCTTGCATTTGGAACAGATTGGCAGGATCCCGGTCAACATGCGGTTTTCCTTCAACGTACGCATGTGCATAATCGTCGGTCCAATTGCGGCCAAAATGCCCGCCATGAGCGTCACTACTATGCAGTCCCAAGGGGGCCTCGCCGAATCCGACAATCCATCAAACGGCAGGAGATCTACTACTACCATTTCCCATAGTCCGACAAAAACAGAGGCTGATACTATTACTGTTCCAACCATGAGGAGAAGACTCGATTTTGATGCCACTTGATAGGAAACCCCCTGATGATCGATAGTCCTGTCTTTCGCTACAGCTCCCGGTTAGACGGTCAATCGCACAAGCTTACCGGCTCTTATTTGCGAAGGTTGCAAAAAAACCCAAGGATGTCAATAATCTAAAGGTTGTAAAAAATTAATATTTTGTTTTTTTTTGCATGCGAACCGTGCGGCTTCCCGCATGTGCCTCGGGCTGGGATGCCGCTTTACGGATCGCTACACCCGCAGACTTGTTCCGGGTAGGGTGATGAGTAAAGAAGTGTGTGTTACGGAGAAGTGACGTCAGATCTCCAGCAGGTGATGTCCACGGTAGAGCCGGTCGCGGAGCGTCTTGACGTCCTCGTTTGCCAGATAGTCGTCAAACCGCATTCTGCGGTCGATAACGCCTCCCGGCGTGAGCTCGATGATCCGGTTTGCGATGGTATCGACAAACTCGTGGTCGTGGCTGACAAACAGCAAGTTACCCTTGAAGTCGATGAGCGCGTCGTTGAGCGCGGTAATTGCCTCGAGGTCCAGGTGGTTTGTCGGTTCGTCGAGCATCAGCATGTTTGCCCGCGAGAGCATGAGCCTTGCGAGCATGCAGCGCACCTTCTCGCCTCCGGAAAGCACGTTCACCGGCTTCAGCGACTCATCGCCGCTGAACAGCATCCTCCCGAGGAAACCTCGCACGTAGGACTCCTCCTCGACCTCCGTGAACTGTTTGAGCCATTCGATGATGCTTTCGGATGACTCGAAGAAGCTCGAGCTCTCCTTTGGAAAGTAGGCCGGCGTTATCGTCTGGCCCCACTCGAAGCTCCCGGCGGCGGGCTCTATGTTACCCGCGAGGATTTCGAACATCATCGATTTCGTGTGATGAAACGGCCCGACGAGGGCGATCTTGTCTCCCGGCTGAACATCCAGATTCAAACCCCTAAGCGATATTTCCTCCTGTGCATCCAGCGACAAACCCTCGATTGTCAGGACCTTCCGCCCGACTTCACGTTCCGGATCGAAACTGATGTACGGCGCCTTCCTGCTCGACGGCCGAATATCGTCGATATCGAGCTTTTCAATGAGCTTCTGCCTGCTGGTTGCCTGCCGGCTGCGCGCGGCGTTTGCGGAGAAGCGCTGGACAAAGGCCTTGAGCTCGGCAATCTTTTCCTCACGGCGCTTTTTGTTGTCCTGTTGCTGTCTGCGGGCCAGTTGGCTCGCGTGATACCAGAACTCGTAGTTGCCCACGAAGACGCGGATCTTGCCAAAGTCGATATCCGCGATATGCGTGGCGACGCGGTTGAGGAAGTGCCTGTCGTGGGAAACGACGATGACCGTGTTCTTGAATCCCGCCAGAAACTCTTCGAGCCAGGCGACCGACTCCAGGTCCAGGTTGTTTGTCGGCTCATCGAGGAGCAGGATGTCCGGGTCTCCGAAGAGCGCCTGGGCGAGGAGCACACGGACCTTCTCACCGGATTCCAGGTTACCCATCTTTTGTTCGAGTACCGAGTCCTCAAGGCCGAGGCCGTTGAGAAGACGCCCCGCCTCGGCTTCCGCTTCCCAGCGGCCCATTTCGGCAAAACGGGTTTCCAGGTCTGAAGCGCGCATGCCGTCTTCTTCGCTGAACTCTTCCTTTGCATAGATTGCGTCCTTTTCGACCATGGTTTCGTACAGCGTTTTGTGTCCCATCATGACCACGTCCAGTACCGGATACTCGTCAAACCCGAACTGGTCCTGCACCAGAACGGCCATCCGCTCGCCGGCGCCAATAGAAACCTCACCGGTGTCAGGCGGTATCTCCCCGGAGAGGATCTTGAGAAACGTCGATTTACCCGCCCCGTTCGCGCCGATAACGCCGTAGCAGTTGCCGGGAGTGAATTTGATGTTGACGTCCTTGAACAGAACACGCTTTCCAAAGGAAAGGCTTACGTTTGTTGCTGATATCATGATGGGGTACCTCTAAGAATTGTTGTCCGTTATCGCGCATGCGAAAACCCTATCGTGTTTCGTTCTGTAACGTCACGTATACAGCGCCACCGTCGAAAAGAGGGTTTGTTGATGCGCCTTGCAGGGTTTCAAGCTGAGAAACTACACAATTTTCCGCTTTGAGGCAAA
>CAZHXC010000550.1:0-2476 GCA_964536145.1 uncultured Spirochaetales bacterium
TGAAAGCCGGAGGACTTCCTGAGGGCGGGAATCTCGTAACGGATGAAAGGCGATTTGTCATCCCGATGACGCTGCATTTTGGTGCGGCGTTTCGCCCTGATTTTGGCCCTATATCGAACATTATTGATCCGGGTTTGCATTTCAACTGGGAATACGCCGTCATTCCCGATGAGGAGAGCTCGTTCTTGGCCGCAGTTCACGTGGGTAGTGAGGTGACCTTATTCAATCGTGTTTCACTGAGAGCCGGGCTTAATGAGGGATATATCACCGCCGGAGTGGGGGTAGACCTCTTTGTTGCCGAGTTTCACCTGGCGTATTTCGGAAGAGAGCTTGGCGGTTTTGCCGGTGCACAACAGAATCAAGGCCTAACAGCCGAGCTTGCGTTCAGGTTTTAGCGGAGGCTATACTGAGAATCATATGAGAAAGAAAGCATTTTTGGCGATTTTGATCGTGTCAGTTCTGTTGTCATCGTGTCAGGCTGTGTTTACCTACAGCCCGTTTACTTTTCTGCAGAGGGATATCTCGACCAGACCGGTTGAAGTGCAGGTTTCACGCGCCAGAGAGGCCCTCGGCACGGGCGATCGGGATCAAATGGCTGAAGCCTATGCGGTGGTAGAAGAGCTCCTGAAGACAAACAATGATCCCGAGCTCTCCCTCCTCGCTGCGGATCTTGCCTTTGGTGCATCCGGTATGACCGAAGTGTTTACCTCCGCGCTTCAGGATATGGAAGCGATTAGCGAGGGCACACCGCAAGATCTCGAAGCAGTCCTCGAGACTCTCGATGTTGAGCTCATCGCAGAAGGCGCCGCTCACGTTCAATCGGCGGTTGATGCTGGAGCCGAAGTTACCGATACCCAATATGTAATCGCCGGCGCCGCACTCCTTTCAAGTGCTGTGGAGAAGGCCGGGGGGTTTGAGCAAGTCGGCAATCTCACCGAGGGTGACGATGGCTACGAAGAACTCAAGGACGCTGAGGAGTTCTTAACGGCCGGAGGCGCCGACGAGCTGTTTGATATGTTTGAACTGTAGTACCGGAGGTAGGATGTACCGGGGAATTACCAAAGTCTTCTTGTTGCTCACCGCTCTCTTGATCTGTACGCAAGCTTTTGCTGCCGATAAGGAGATCTCTATCGAGATTCCTTCCGCGCGAACGGCTGCCGTAGGCGGCGTACATGCCGCCGTCACTGATGATCTGTCTTCCCTGTTCTCAAATCCAGCGGGCTTCATTTCCGCGGAATCTCAGCTGAGCATTGCGGAGATAACCGTTGGCATGCGGGGCCCCATTTTTGATATCGCGGGGCTTGTGATACAAGGCATGAATCAGGATTTTTCAACGCTGCTCGCTTCAGATACGGTGCTTAATCTCGTATCAAGCCTGTATGCGGCCGCGGATGTTCTTGGGCCCATCAGTTTTGGTTATCTGGGACGGGGTCTCGGGTTCGGTTTCTTCAATACGACGGATGTCGTTTTCTCGAGCAACTCACCGCTCACGGTCACGGCGGTGGCAGGTGAGCAAATCACCCTTGCCGGCGGATACGCCTTCAGGATTCCACTGTCAAAAGAAGCTACCCACGTACTCGATTTGGGTGTTTTACTCAAAGGATCGTTGCGTGGCGAGGTGGAGCTCACCCGGACGTTGCTCGAGCTCCCGGACGTTTTTTCTTCGATCGGCCTCGATACGGTAACGGAGGCTCCCTTTAAGCTCGTATCCGGAATTGGTGTTGATGTGGGCGTTCGCTACGGGCTGGGGGATGTTTTTGCAGCGGCTCTTGTTGGAAAGGATCTGTACACACCCACCATGACCCAGGCATATACTACAACGAACGTATTTCTCGAGAGTTCCGCAGAAGCGAAAGTGAGCTACGGGTTGAATCCCATAGATCTTACCGCCGGGGTACTTTTTTCTCCTCCCTTAGGAATTCTTGAACGCTACATCGATGACCTGCGGCTTACCCTCGATTATGTCGATATCCTCGATTTTTTGACTCACCCGGCGACCGCGAGCAATCCGATTCTGCATGTGAGTGTGGGCGCCGAGCTCAGAATGCTCGAGATACTCATGATACGTGGCGGCTTCAGGCAAGGGCTGTTTGCCGCCGGACTTGGTCTCGATCTCACAGTATTCGGCATTAACATTGCGATGTACGGGACCGAATTATCCACTGAGCCCGGGCTTCGTCCGGTCTACAACGCCCAAATAGGGATAGACTTCAGGCTGTAGCGGTATAGCGGCACACTCTTACGCAGCCCAGTATCTTCTTTCGAATGGCCGGAACGATATGCAATCTTTCTTGACCATTTCAAAACCTGTCCGTGATTGGTGCCTCATAACTATTTCTATTCATGGGCCGTGTTGACAATAGAGGCCAATATTTATACATTCGTTCGTGCATCTCGGGCCGCTAGCTCAGTTGGTAGAGCAACAGCCTTTTAAGCTGTGGGTCGCAGGTTCAATCCCTGCGCGGCTCAAAGAATA
>CAZHXC010000551.1:0-405 GCA_964536145.1 uncultured Spirochaetales bacterium
CCAGTTGATGCCACCGAATATGCCCGGGTTCAGTTTCCCGGGTCGTACACCAAACAGATAATACCCGCCGTCAAAGCAGGGTCCGATCACCGCATCCGCCTCATCCATCATGCCAAATGCTCCCGCTATTCCGGAAGCGGTCATTTCCGGGCTGTCCGCGACTATGACCACAGCCTTCCGGTAGCCGCGCGCGTAGGCTTCCTCGAGAGAGTTGTACTGCCTCATCCCAAGATCATCACCGGTCTGGGTGAATCGGTCCGTATCGCCAAACATCTCATGACAATCAAGGGAGGCGCTACTGTTGCCGTGAACGGAGAGGATGGTATCACTATCGAGGGCGCGGTCTGCTGCGGCCATCGTATCATGTAAGAGGGCGTGGTAGATATTGAGAGTCCTGACATCACC
>CAZHXC010000551.1:425-1469 GCA_964536145.1 uncultured Spirochaetales bacterium
GCCTTTCTCCGGGGACCTCATCATCACGATCGTACAGTTCTCTCTCATCGCTGCTATGCTTCAAAAAGTGCTCCTCCGCAGGAAGAGCCGGCGCCGGCGGTGCATCCGTAACAATGGAGCCCGGTATTGATTTCTCTCGGTTCAAGGTCATCCGGGCCTACATCGGCTATATGTCTCTTGAATCCTTCCGCAACCGGCAATCCAATCGCCTGGTTGAAGTCGCAATCAAAAATCGCACCATCCCACGCTATGTTCAGCTGAAATCTGCACATCAGACCGTCGATAGTTGCCGGATTGAAATTATCAACGAGAAGTTTCATATAGGAAGCGTCCTTTCCCTGTCTCTCCAGGTTTTCCATGAACCTTCCAAGAGGCATGTTCGTGATCGTAAACAAATCGGAAAAATCGATATCGAACTCCTTTTTCAATATCTTTTTATAGTCTGTCTTCAATGACTCCTGCGGCGGCGGAAGAAAGTCAGCCATTGGGTTGAAGACGAGATTCAGCTTCAACCCCGCCTCTCTACCGTAACCGAGGGAATTGAGATACCGCAGTCCCTCTACAGAGCTTTCAAAGACACCCTCTCCCCTGACACAATCCACCTCCGCCTTTTCGTAGCATGGAAGCGATGCTATCAATTCCAATTCATTCTCCCTGAAGAACGTCCCGAGGGGTTTGTGTTCGTCCTGTAGCAAGGCCGTGAGATTAGTCCGCATCATTACGTGTTTTCTTTCTTTTCTCAATGCTGAAATGAACTGTCTGAGATACGGGTGTTCCTCGGGAGAGCCGCCGGTTATATCGATTGTCCCGATATCGGACTTCCTCGATAGATCGATAATATGCTCCATGGTTTCCCAGTCCATCATTTCATCCCTCTGCGGGCCCGCCATATGGTGGCAATGGGTGCACTCTTGGTTGCACTTCAGAGTGATGTTCACCTGAAGCGTATGAATCGTATCGGATTTGAGACTTTCATTGAACGATAACATTTTTGCTCCTCGAGTTTCCGGACTCAGTATCAGCTTCACACTTTGGACCGATGGA
>CAZHXC010000551.1:1479-2476 GCA_964536145.1 uncultured Spirochaetales bacterium
GCACCCCGGGAGCCCGATAATGAGTTGAATATACTTTTTTTCCGTAGCGATAGGAACCTTCAATGGAAGCGATCGGCAGGCTCCGCGCGGGGATCGCGGGAGCGCGGCAACACTTAACTGCCGGGACAATAAGGTTTTCCTTGATACCCGCACAATACAGGCCTATTTTTTTAGCGGAGGATTATATGAAAAATGTCGCATTTATCGCTCGTTCCGACGGCAAAGAGAAAGAGATTCCGGAAAATGACTTCAAGGACCTGGATGGGAAGCTTTCCGGCCGGGTCATCCTGCCCCATGATGAGGCCTATAGAAGCGCCACGACCGTATGGAACGGGCTCCTCAACACCGAACCTGCGGTAGTAGCTCTCTGTTTGAACCAGAACGATGTTCTCACCTCGCTCGAGTTTGCCCGGGATTTCGATATGTCGGTCTCAGTGAAAGGCGGCGGCCACAGCGTATCCGAAAAGGGCCTCCTCGAGAGAGGCATGGTGCTGGATGTTTCCGCGATGAACAAGTTTTCCCTGGACAAGGAGAAGAGACAACTCACCGTTGGCGGCGGGACGACCTTTGACACGATAAATCCGATTGTCGAAAAATTCGGCCTTGCGGTCCCATCCGGCTTTGTCTCGATGATGGGAGTGGGAGGACTTTCCCTCCGGGGCGGACTCGGACCCCTCATGCGAAAATACGGTCTCACCTGTGATTCGATCAATTCGCTCAATCTTGCGCGGGCGGACGGCACGATTCTGACGGCGAACGAGAGGGACAACAGCGAGCTTTTCTGGGCCCTGCGGGGCGGTTCCGAGAGTCTCGGTGTTATTACCGATATTACGTACGATTTGCATGAAATCGGCCCGGAAGTAACCCGAATCCACATCGGTTTTCCCATGCAACGGGGACGCGAAGTACTGCGGCGCGTCGAGGAGTACATCAACAGCGCTCCCCCTGAAGTTGGGCTCAACGTGTATTACGGGGATCTCGCCGCGGGCGCTTCGGG
>CAZHXC010000552.1:0-2469 GCA_964536145.1 uncultured Spirochaetales bacterium
TCTACCGTTTTATGAACAACCGCAGTGGAAATCCTCCCGGGACAAAGCTCGAAATGAGCCATCCCGTCGCCTTCAAGCCCCAGCAGGATCCGGACATCCGAACCATCGGGAGCGACAACATCCGGTTCAACCGGCAAGCGTTTAGTTTCGAACATGTGCTTCTGGCCTCCTCTGAGGGAAATTTCGGTCATATATTTGACATGGTGCTTGTGGCATATCATAGTGAAATATCGTGTATGGGTCTGCGTCCTGCGGCAACCATCAAAAGCTGGAGTTTCCCATAGTGGCAGATAAGGCGGTAGGAGGGAACCTATGGAACGCCTGGTAAACCTGCAGAAAAAGTACCGATCGATATGTCTCATAATCGCGCTGAGTAGCCCGCGCGCCTGTAGTGTAAAATCACACCTTGTGCTCAAGACGTACCGAGGAGCTCGCCAATGAAGATCACGGACATTGAGGCCATAGGGCTACGGGCTATCTTAAAGGAGCCGATCTACTTTGGCGGGCAGCCGCCGTTTACGGTGAAATCACCGGTCATTCTCAAGATGTATACCGATGAAGGCGTCATGGTACCTCCTCGCCGGGCACCCGATGTGAACCGGGACATCCAAACTGTCAGGCTCACGCGAAAAGCAGTCGGACGCGGATTCCTCATCATGGTTGATGCCAACTCAAACTACGACCTCACCGATGCAACCAAGCTCGCGCAAACTCTCGAGGAGCCGATACCCACAAGAGACATAAGTCATTACGGCGATTTGGCCTTGAGAACCATCATCCCGCTTGCCGCCGGCGAAAGCGAACCAATGCTGTGCCGGCAGAAGGATCTGATTACGCGCGGAGGAGTGCGGGTACTCCAGCCGAATGTAACGGAGGAAACTCACAATGAGCACTAAGAAGATTCAACTCGACAGGGTGGAGATGGTTACGAAAGGCACCGGCCCGTTGTACGGCGCCTCCCGGATGCCCCGCACCGCAATCATACCCGTGGTCAACGACCCGGTCTACGGCTTGAATGCGGGAGCGGTGAGCGCCGGTGTCTTGAGCGTCAATCCACTGCACGTGATTTTTGGCGTGAAGAGCCCGGATTCAAAACTGACCTACCGCAACGCCGATGAGTTTGTCGTTGCCGTTCCGAGAAGGAATCAGATCAACCACATGTGGGTTACCGCCTGTTCTGTCCCTCCGGGGATAAACGAGATCGAGCTTGCAGGCTGGAACGAGCTCCCGTCACAGGTTATCTCCACACCGGGGATTCAGGAAGTTCCCCTCAACCTGGAATGCAAAAAGGTCCATATGATCCAGCTCGATGAACCACAGAGGTGCATCCTTGTCGGCGAGGTGGTTGGCGTGAGCATCGATACCGAGTTCCTCGGTCTTCCACGCTCCAAGGTGGTTATGCAGTACCCAATGCATGAGGCGACCGATAATCCGTATACCGGACTGTACGGCCCGAGCATCCTGAGCGGAGAGCTGCTGCCCGATGCTGAGCCGGGTGATCCGGCCCGCGCTAACCAGGCCAACCAGGCTAACCAAGGCGGCGGCAAAACGTTCGTCGATGCAGGGGTGCTCTTCGATCCTGAAAATCAAGCCGTGGCGGCGAACGCGATCTTCCCGCGGCCGACCTATATCGTTATGACAACCGATAAGAACGGGCGCCCGATGGGCGAAGCTGTTTCAGGCGGCCTTCTGATGTCCGCAAGACCCGGTGTTCAGGTACCGGTAGCAAAGAACAGCGTGAGTTACGATAATATCAAACGGACCGGTGAGTTCCTGTACGCCATACCAACCCGCAAGCTCATCGATAACCTCGAAACCTTTGAAAAGGGTGATCCCGATGGATTCAAGGCCGCGGGTTTTACCCTCCTCTCGCCTAACAACATAGACGCGCCGGGATTGGCCGAGTGTCCTGTCAACGTCGAATGCAAAGTCCACCGGTTTGAGGATATTCCGGGTGGTGATTACGCTCTGGTGGTTGCAGAACGCGTCGGCGTGAGCGTGGATGAAGATATCGCTGAGATCCCTAATTTGATGAAGCTATATCGTGACTACCTCTACGCGGTAACCGATATCGACATGAAGCGCAAATGGGGATTTCACGATGAGAAGAACCTCACCGTACGCCCGCTCCCGAGCTGGGGGAGCCGTTACCACGGCGGCTGGTGGACCGGGCCGGAACAGTATCAAGCGGGCTTCAACTTCTGGCTGATCGAGCTCGTGCAGGGCGGGTATCTGTCCGAAGAAGAGTTCTTCAAGATCCGGCGCTGGCTCAGCTGGTTCAGACGTGAGGGGTTCCCTGCTCCCGAGCCGCTGTTCGGTGAGATGCGCAGCCGGCTCACTGCGCTCTTTAGCATGATGGTGTGGGCGCATCGGAATTACAACGCGTGGCACAGGATCCATGACTACCTGGCGCAGTTTCCCTACGAAGGGCCCTGGAAATCGCCGTGACCCGGGGACCGAGCAGATGGA
>CAZHXC010000553.1:0-2467 GCA_964536145.1 uncultured Spirochaetales bacterium
ATATTTCTTGGAAAGCCTGCCGAACACATCGCCCCAGAGGATCGATTGCCCGGCAAATCCGATATGATTGTCTACCTCATCGAGCAAGAGCGTCGGGCGTTCATCTCGGCGAAGTTTGTAGGTGAGAAATCGGGTCTCGATATAGTCGACAAGTTCGTTCACGAGACCCACCCTTTTCTCACCGGTTGAGTGCAAGTGGGCGCGGGTTTCGAGGTAGTCGCCGCTGATGAAGGATTGCTCGGAGTCCCGGTAACAATCCTGATAGAAAACCGGCTGGTTGTCCCGTTCTACGGTAGCCTCATATGAGAGTCCCTGCGGTTCGCGGCCGTCGGACCATCCGCCGTCGCTGCACCCGCTTGCGGCAGCCAAGGTCCTGAGAATCGTCGTCTTTCCTGAACCATTGGGACCAAAGAGGACATTGACCCGGTCGTTGAAGGCGATAGGCTTGCGCCCGATGCCTTTGAGTTTGGTCGGATAGCCCGAGTGGAAAATAACCGATTCGATCATCGCTATTCCTGAGGAGAATTACTTACTATGGGTGAGTGATAGCCATGCATCGATGATTGCAGCCGCCACACGGTCGATTTCTTCGATTGTGGTGTATTTACCCGTCGAAAACCGGATTGTTCCCCGCGCCCACTCGATGGGGACACCGATCGCTTCAATCACAGGCGACAACTTCACCGTATCCGCGTGGCAGGCTGAACCTGCGGAGACCGCGACGGCATCAGACACCGCGGCGATGAGGTCGTCGGATGTCACATTTCGAAAGCTTAGATTCAGCGTATTCGGAAGCCGGAAATCCGGATGGCCGTTCAGTTTGACGTCGCAAGACTCTCGGATCCTCTCGAAAAGGCGGTCCCGCGTCTCTTTCATCCGTTCCGCGTTCCGATCAAGGTCCCGCGCGGCGATACGGCAGGCCGTACCGAGTCCAACGATTTCGAGAACATTCTCGGTGCCGGGCCGACGTTCGTTTTCCTGCCCTCCTCCGTACATCAGATGAGACGGCGGTGCTCCGCCGCGGATGTAGAGCGCGCCGACGCCTTTGGGTGCGTAGAGTTTGTGTCCTGCAACGGTGAGCATGTCGATCCCGAGGCTGCGTACGTCAACCGGAATCTTGCCAAGTGATTGCGCCGCATCCGTATGGACGAGTACGCCGTGCCGCGAAGCGATGCGGCTGATCTCCTGTATCGGTTCGATAGTGCCGATTTCGTTGTTCGCATGCATGATGGTGATGAGTATCGTCTCCGGCCTGATCGCCTTCTCGAGTTCTTCCAGGCTGATAAGTCCACCCTCGTCCACTGCAAGCCGGGTAATATCGAAACCATCGGCCTCAAGGGCAGCACACGTCTCGAGCACGGCAGGATGCTCGATGACCGAAGTGATGATATGCCGTCCCTTCCCGGCGAGTGCCCGGGCCGTTCCACCAATCGCCCAGTTGTCCGACTCCGTTCCACCGCTGGTGAACACGATCTCTTCAGGACTTGCCCCCAGGAGCGATGCAACCTCGCTCCTGGCCTGGGCTACCGCCTGGCGGGGAACGACGCCGTATGCGTGGCCGCTGGAAGGATTGCCGAACTCGGATTCGAGAAACGGTCGCATCGCCTCAACGACCTCCGGATCATGCGGCGTCGTGGCGTTGTAGTCGAGATAGATCGGTCGATCGACGGTTTTCATGGGAACCTCCGTTTTGCTTTCAGAAGGTGATGATCGATTCGGCCCACTGGGTCCAATCGGTCAGCTCATCGAGGGTGCTGCGGTGTGCGTCCCTGGCGAGTTCCTCGTCGGTGATACCGCGGGCGTCCATACAAGTACCGCAAACTCCGAGCTCCCCGCCACGCGCAGCAATGACCTTCATCATGCGCTCAATATTGTAATAACCATTCGGCGTGGACTGCCCGCTCTTTGCACAGGCAGCGGCGTCGCCTATGAAAAAGACTTTGACATCCTCGCCGTCTCTTTTGACCAGGTTGCCCGCGAGTCGCAATCCGTTGTAGCTCCGTTCGGTACCGTAGGGTGGATCGTTCAAGATAAACAACGTCTTCATAGTGTGATACTCCTTTCTTTTGAGAGCAGTTTGGTTCCGGCCGCTTTCCACTCGGCTACGCCGACAGGAAGCCGCCTCGCCCTAAATCCTTCTTCCGCTAGAATCTCCACCGCCTCGTGGGAAAGCACGCAGTAGCGCCCCCGACAGTAGGCGAAGACCGGCTTGTCTCGTGGCAATATGGTCACATCCTCACGCAAGCGCTCGAGCGAGATCGATATGGCGCCGGGCACGTGACCGGCGGCGTACTCCTCTTCGGGCCGGACGTCGATGAGAATTGCTTCACCGGATTCGATTCGCCGCACAAGCTCCTCATAGTCCACCAATTCCGCATCAGGGTCTTGATCAAACAATTCCTCGGAAGCACATTTCACCACCGCCAGCTCACGCAAGTTCCAGCTCGCCGCCAAGAAGCTCGAAGAG
>CAZHXC010000554.1:0-2454 GCA_964536145.1 uncultured Spirochaetales bacterium
ATAGTGTTACGCGGTGCAAAGGAACATAACCTGAAAGGTATAGACGCCGAGTTTCCCCTTGGGATGCTGATAGCGATCGCCGGGGTTTCGGGTTCGGGTAAGTCGACCCTGTTGAACGATCTCCTCGCACCGGCACTGTCGAATGCCGTAGGAAGAACGCATCATCCTGTCGGCCGCTTTGATTCGATAGAAGGTGCTGAAAACGTAGACAAAGTGATAAGCATAGACCAATCACCCATCGGCAGAACACCGAGATCAAATCCCGCAACCTATGTTGGTGTTTTTGGGCCCATCAGAGAGCTTTTTGCCGCGCTACCCGAGTCCAGAGCGCGGGGGTACAAACCGGGGAGATTCTCCTTCAACGTCAAGGGGGGAAGATGCGAAAATTGCCAGGGCGCCGGTGTTATAAAAATAGAAATGCACTTTCTGCCGGACGTTTACATAACCTGCGATGTCTGCAAAGGCCGCCGGTTCAATCATGACACCCTCGATATCCGCTACCGCGGAAAGAATATATACGAGGTGCTCGAGATGACCGTCGAAGAGGCTTCCGAGTTCTTCTCACGTGTACCGGTGGTGGAACGAAAGCTCTCCACCCTCAAAGCGGTGGGTCTCGACTATATCAAACTTGGACAATCCGCACTCACCCTCTCGGGTGGCGAGGCACAGCGGGTGAAGCTCTCACTCGAGCTTTCCAAGCGAAGCACCGGACAGACTTTCTACATCCTCGACGAACCGACCACCGGGCTTCATTTCGCGGATGTGAAAAAACTCATGGAAGTGCTGCAAATGCTGGTGGATAAGGGAAACACGGTGGCGCTCATCGAACACAATCTAGACGTTTTGAAACAGGCCGATTATATTATCGATCTTGGGCCGGAAGGCGGTGACCGGGGAGGGGAAATTGTGGCAAAAGGGCCTCCCGAGCATATTGCAACGGTAACCGGGTCGTTCACGGGCAGGTTTCTCAAGCCGGTACTGGAGAGGTAATGATCCGCCGCCTCCTCGTTTTCTCCATACTCCTCGCTTTTTGTATTTCTGTGATTCCCGCACAGGAGAATCCTGAGGAGGACAGCGCGGCGTTGGAAAACCGTGTGATGGCGCTCGATCTTCGCACCGCCACCTACTTTGAGTTGGCAGCCTGGTGTAACCGTCTGGGGCTTTCAACACAGGGGAGCCGGAGCGAGCTCCAGCGACGTCTTGAACAGTATTACGGCATCCCGCCGCAGCAAGTTGAACAGGAAGAAGAGACAAACGAGACAGAGATCTCAATTGAATCGGCAAACAAATCGCGATATTACGATCTCGAAGAGCCTCCCGAGCAATATCTCGAGTTTCTCGGAAGCGTTGTACTCGTCATGTTTGATCAGGAGTCCGGGAGCGTTCATCGCATATCCGCTGACAAGATCATTTTCAATCAGGAGACAAACTCACTCACCGCTACAGGAAATCTCAGGTATGTCCTCGAGCAGGGGGAGAGCCCGGAGACATTTACCGGCGAAGGGTTGACCGTAAATCTCGATGACTGGCAGGGCGTATTTATCCGCGGCACTTCAAAAACAGAACGAACCATTGAGGAAGAGGAGCTCACCTTTTTCTATACAGGCAATACGATTTACAGGCTTGCTGATGACACGATCATCATGAAAGAGGGAAACATCACCTCGTCCGAAAGCGATGAGCCCTATTATCATATCGATGCAGACAGGATCTGGGTGCTTGGTCCGGGTGAGTGGGCGCTGCGAAATGCCGTGCTCTATGTCGGACGTGTGCCGGTCTTCTATTTCCCTTTCTTCTTCTATCCCGGAAACGAGTTGAGAATGCATCCCGCAACAGGATATCGGGACATAGGGGGGTACTATCTCCAGCTCACAGGATACATCATCGGAAAACGTGAGAAAGGGGATTCGTCATTGTCCTTTTTGCAGGTAGCGGACGAAGACGGTACAAGCTACAGAACCGAGCCGTGGGGCATTTACCTCCAGAAGATACGAGACGGGGGGGATGGCGACGTTGAGAAGAAAAAAACGCAGGATTACCTAAAGGTGCTCTTTGACATCTATTCGCGTTTGGGTCTCTACACCGGGATCGCCGGAGAACTAACCCCGGAAGACACATTTGAATCGATATCCTTCGACGTGGGCATTGCACGCAGCCGGGATGTGTTTCAGGGGACCGGTGAGGTATACACCTATCTCAGGAGAAATGAGGAAGGGGAGTATGAGAGCCGGTGGAACAATTCCCACTTTTTGGGGATTACGCTACCCGTCAGGTTTGGAGTAGACTTTCAAACTGCCATAAAACTCTCATCGTTGAATCTGAACATAAAGTTTCCCGTTTACTCGGACCCCTGGTTTCGCCGGGACTTCTCGGACAGAGAGGAGAACATAGACTGGGCGGCTTTGATGGGTATCGATGAGGATGACGGGGCAGATGAAGGGGACGACGGCCGGG
>CAZHXC010000555.1:0-2449 GCA_964536145.1 uncultured Spirochaetales bacterium
GTTGACCTTCGATTGGCCGAATCGTCCCGGAGTATGATGATCCAAACCTTCGTGAGATTCTCTATCGCAATTACCGCATTGTGTATCAGTTGTCAAAAAACGCTGCGACAATTGTTACAGTTTTTCACGGTAGTCGGCCACTGGCATAGACCCAAGCCGGATGGACCCGGGATTTTGTTGTCATCGGCGCGATAATTACTGTCGATATGTTTCTGCCCGGCCCGACCCGGCTGGCCCGCCCGCTTTCGCTTCGAATCGTTGACGGGGCGTACCGATTCCACTACCATGCCGTTTCAAGGGCGGCATGCATAGCTCGAGCGTGTGGTTCGCGCGCGTATCGGGGTGCAATTGAAGCGGCCGTCGCGGGCCCGCGGCTGATCATCCGCGGTTTTCTGTCCATCACCATAGCAAACTGGATGTTGTTGTGAATCAATCGGTCGTAATCAAACCCGTCATGACCAGACGGGACCTTCGCAAGTTTGTCATGTTCCCCTACAGGTTCTACAAAAAGATGCGCCCCGGGTCTGCGTGGGTGCCCCCGCTTCTTGTCGAAGAGAAAGAACTCCACGACAAAAACCGCCACCCCTTCCACAAAGTCGCCACGGTGGATAACTTCCTCGCCTATCGGAATGGCAATATCGTCGGCCGGATTTCCGCCATCTGGGACCCCCGCTATCTCGAGTACCGCAAGCAGAACGCCGGCTACTTTGGTTTTTTCGAATGTATCGATGATGCATCGGTATCAAACCAATTGTTCAGGACCGTCGAACAGTGGTGCGCACAGAAAGGCCTGGACAAGATCATCGGCCCGATAAATCCAACGCCGAGCCACATCCTCGGGTGTCTGCTCAACGATTACGAGAATCCGCCGGTCATCCAGATTCCCTACAATCCTCCCTATTATCCGCGGCTAATCGAAGCCGCCGGCTATGAGAAGGAGGAGGACCACTTTGCCTATATCATGGATGAGAATGCCGAGCTCTCTGAGAAGGTCATCAAGGTTGCGGAGTACGCAAAACGCCGGGGCAATATCACCTTGAGAAATCCCGATATGAAGCACTTTGACAGGGAGGCCGATCTCTTCAAGGAGATCTGGAACGACGCCTGGGCTGACAATGCCGATTTTGTCCCCTGGACCGATGCGGAGTTTGACCGCGTCGCCGAGGGGTTGAAGCAGATCATCGTCCCTGACCTCGCCTTTTTTGCCTATGTAAACGGCGAACCCGCAGGAGTCTCGGTCGCCCTTCCAAACTTAAACGAGATCCTCTTTACCATGAACGGCCGGCTTCTCCCGTTCGGGATATTCAAGCTGCTCTTTGGGATGAAGAGGATCAAGACATTGCGGTTTATCGGGCTCGGGATCAAGGAGAAGTTCAAAAACCGCGGGATCGACGCGCTCTTTGCCGTTGAGACCTACAGGCGGGGACGCGAGCTCGGCTACGAGAAGGCCGAGTTCTCCCTCATCCTCGAGGAGAACGTGAAACTGCGGAGGGCCCTCGAGGGCTGGGGCGCCTGGGCTTACCGCGGGTATCGGGTGTACGGGAAAAAGCTGTAAAGAAACTTGCACTTCGAATAGTAACGCTTGAGGTCATGTACGTTGGATAGGTGTCGGCGCCGGGCGTGCTATAGGTCGAATTTTCTGAAAAGCAACCCGGCGTTGTGACCGCCAAAGGCGTATGAAAGGCTGATCGCCTTATCGAGCTTAAGGTCCATCGTTTCAGTGGCAAAGTTGAGATCGATGATCGGTTTTTCGAGGTTGCGCGAAACGTGCACCGTGCCGTCTTTGAGGCTCAAAGCGCTGACAATGGCTTCGATGGCGCCGCTCGCGCCGATGGTGTGGCCGAGCAGTGACTTGGTGCTGTTGATCACCGGTTTCTTGCCGAAAATTTCCGAAAACGCTTCCGCCTCAATCGGGTCGTTTTTCTGCGTGCCGGTTCCGTGGGCGTTGATGTAGTCGATTTCATTGGACCTGGTGTCTGCGCCGTCCAACAGCCTCGAAATAAGTGACCTGATCTCCTTGCCCTCGGGTTCCGGAATCATAATATTGTATGCATCAAAGCTTTCTTCATAGCCGATTATTTCAGCAAGTATCGGCGCTTTCCTTTGAAGGGCGTGATCGAGCTCTTCGAGGATGATCGCCCCGGCGGCGCCCTGGCTGTAGAGGAAGCCGCTTCTGTCTTCGTCAAAGGGCCGGTTCACGGTAAGCGGTGGCGCGGTTGAGGTCACCAACGCTTTGGGAAGATCGAATGCCCGGAAGATGCCGCCAAACTCGTCGTAGAGATATTCCGTCCCGCCTCCGATGGCAAAATCCACATTACCGTTCAGGATTGCCCGGTACGCCTTCCCGACGGCGATGGTGCCGGAGGCGCAGGCGGCGGTGTAGGTTTCATTTGCCCCTTTGAGGGAGTATTTGATACCCAGGTTGGCCCCCGATGAGTTGGACATGGTC
>CAZHXC010000556.1:0-2442 GCA_964536145.1 uncultured Spirochaetales bacterium
CACGAGCCTGTCCTGCACGTGGCGGTCTATGTGCACCGGTTCTTCGATAGTGACGTAGCCGGCTCCTCGCTCTTCCTGATGCCGGGTGATCTTCAGTTTTATCTCGTCGTCAAGTGCCACCGCGGTTGCCAGATAAAAGCGCGGTGATTTCCAGGCTTCCGCAAGAGCTAAAGCATAGCTGCTTTTACCCGATTTGACGCCGCCGGTAATCAAAACGCTCATTTCCCCGCCTCTTCTTTTTCGCGCTTCATTACGAAAGACGGCAGCGGGGTAACGTATATCTTTTTCGTACCCGGGAACGTATCGACGTGGACGGGAGCGCGATACACCTCCTCTATGATGTCCTTGACGAGCACCTGTTCCGGGCTCCCTTGAATCCTGATCTCTCCGTTATCCACGAGTACGACTCGGTCTGCGTACAGACCGGTTAGTGAGAGGTCGTGCAGGCAAACGATTACCCCGAGACCGCTATCCGCGAGAGAACGGGCGGTATCGAGAACATCGATTTGGTATTTGATGTCGAGATGAGTTACCGGTTCATCGAGTATAAAAAACCGTGGCTGTTGCGCTATCGCCCTGGCCAGCAATGCGCGCTGAACCTCGCCGCCGGATAAGGTGTCAACCGGTCGGTTGGTGAGATCAAGGAGGCCGGTGACGGACAACGCTTCATTAATAATGGATCGATCGCGGGCGGTATAGGGAGCAATCCAGCCTCTGTGGGCGAATCGCCCCATTTCAACGATCTGCCCGACGGTAAACGGCCAGGCGATGCGTTCACTCTGGCCAACGTGAGCAACCTTTCGCGCAAAGTCGGTTTCCTTGTATTTCCACACGTTTTTACCGTCGAAAACCACCCTGCCAGCCGACGGCTTTATCGCCTTGTACAGT
Organism: uncultured Spirochaetales bacterium; assembly: GCA_964536145.1. Taxonomy (GTDB): domain Bacteria; phylum Spirochaetota; class Spirochaetia; order ARS1246; family ARS1246; genus JAFGHN01. Next base: position 889 of record CAZHXC010000556.1, read on the forward strand.
AGCCTCGAAAGCGTGGTTTTACCGGCGCCGTTCGGCCCTATGAGGGCGAGAAGCTCCCCTTGCCCAAAGGTAAGGGTAATACTCTTCAGGACGGTTTTGCCATTGTACCCGGCACTGACTCCGGTCAGCTCAAATCCGTACATCATCCCGGCTCCCACCGGTGCCGCCGTCTGAGCAGGTAGAGGAAGAACGGCGCGCCAAGCATGGATGTCAGAACACCCACCGGCAACTCGACCGGCGCGAGAACTATCCTCGCGAGTATATCCGCGCCGGTGAGTATCACCGCGCCAACCAGCGCTGCCGCCGGCATCATCGTCCGATGGGACGGCCCGAACATCAATCGGGCCGCGTGAGGAGCAAGCAATCCCACGAAGCCTATGATGCCGCTCACGGCGACGGCCGCGGCAGTGGTCAATGACGCTGCCATCACCGTCAGCATCCTCATTCGGCTTATATTTATCCCCAAGGTCTGGGCGGACTCTTCGCCAAAGCCAAGCACGTCCAGCGGCCGGGCGAGTAACAGAAGCGCCGCCGCGCCTGGCAGAACGTATGGTAGGATGATTGTCAGATGCTTCCAGTTGGTGCCGCCGAACCCGCCTAACAGCCAGAAGAAGATTTGATGCAGTTCGTCATCACGAACCGCCATGATAAAGGAGACAAGACTCGATAGGAGCGCGCTGAGCGCCGTACCGGCGAGTAGAAGAGTCACCGTGGGGGGTCTTCTCGAACCGACGGAGCTGATGCCGAATACCACGAACACCGAGAGCAAGGATCCCACGAAGGCAGCGACGGGCACCGTAGACAGGCTGCCGAAGAAAACCGAGATGTTGAATGCGATTGCCAACGATGCTCCCAGCGCCGCGCCCGAGCTGGCCCCTATGACAAACGGATCTGCGAGGGGATTCCGGAAGAGCCCCTGGAAAGCCGCGCCCGAGATGGCGAGGGCGGCTCCGACCACCGCAGCAAGGACTGATCGGCTGAGCCGGAGATCGAGTATGATAATCCGGCTGGTAGGAGAGGAGTTTCCTGCACGGCTGAAAGCGGCCACGGTTTCCTTGAGGCTGAAGCGAACGGAGCCGGCGAGAAGACTTAGGAACAACATGCACACCAGCAAGAGCAGCAAAATAGCGTATTTCGCCGAGCTCCCAAGATGGATCACTCGCGGCGCCTGCTCAAAACAGCTCGGGGTAAAGCACGGCAGCCATTGCCTCCACCGCATCTGCGATTCGCGGCCCCGGCCTCGAAACCATGTCGCCGTCGAATAGGTAAATACGTCCGTTTCTGACAGCGGCCAGCTCCCGCCAGCCGGTCCTCCCGGCAATCCTTTCCGGCTTAAACTTCTCACCGTGGCTGTCGGAGCTCATGAGCACTTGAGGGTTTCTGAAAAGAAGCTCTTCGTGGCTTATCTTGGGCCAAGACTCCGACACATCGGAGAAAACGTTCACACCACCGGCAAGCTCGATGAGCTGCCCTATAAAGGTGCCTGGTCCGGCGGTCATCAGCGGTTCGTCGAACACTTCCCAGAAAACTCTGGGTTCTTCATCCTCGGGTATA
>CAZHXC010000557.1:0-2441 GCA_964536145.1 uncultured Spirochaetales bacterium
CTGAACTTTCAGTTTACCCTCTTTCTTGTACTTGAGCGGGAAGTCACGTTTCCATTTCTTCACCTGTTTGATCCAGTCCGCGGTATCCCCCCGGTCGGCCACGGCGGCAATCGCTTCCACCACGTGCCGGGCATCTCCGACGATCGGACAATCGACCTGTATGATCTTGTCGATTTCGGCCGGGTCGATATCGATGTGGATTTTCACCGCGTCTTTGCAAAACTCATCCACCTTTCCGGTAATCCTGTCATCCCAACGGGAACCGATAGACATAACGAGGTCGCAGGCCGCGAGCGCCTTGTTAGCGTATGCGGTACCGTGCATGCCCGGCATCCCCAGGCTGAGCTCGTGAGTTTCCGGAAAACAACCTTTGCCGAGTAGCGTATTCATCGCCGGTATTTGGAGTTTTTCCGCCAGATAGGTTACCGCTTTTTCAGCTCCGGAGATGACCGCTCCATGGCCGACAATAAGCACCGGTCTCCGTGATCTGGAAAGCAGCCGGGCGGCCTCCTCTATGCTTTCAAGATCGCCCTCTTTTGGTACGACGTACCCGGGCAGGTGAAATGCCTCCGCAAAGTTGGGCTCGATCATCTGTGACGAGATGTCCTTTGGAATATCCACGAGCACGACACCGGGCCTTCCGGTTTGCGAAAGGTGAAAGGCTTCCCTGGCGATACGCGAAACATCCTCTGCCCGCTTGATAAGATAGCTGTGTTTTACTATTGAAAACGATACCCCGGACATATCCGCCTCCTGGAAGGCATCGAGACCAAGAACGTTGGTTGACGCCTGGCCGGTGATAACGACCATCGGGACCGAATCCATTTGGGCGGTGAGGATGCCCGTGATGGTGTTTGTGGCGCCAGGTCCCGAGGTAACCACCACAACTCCGGGTTTGCCCGTCGAACGGGCGTATCCATCCGCCATGTGCGTGGCCCCCTGTTCGTGACGGTTGAGCACCAGGGTGATAGGTGAGTCAACCAATGCGTCGTAAATTGGTATTGCTGCGCCGCCGGGAATGCCGAAAATGTATTCAACACCTTCTTGATGGAGCACGTCGACAAGAACTTCGGCGCCAGATCGCAGGGTATTAGCCATTTTTGTGCTTTCTCCTTGATTAATATCGATGAATTAAAGGAGAAATCTAGTGCCTTACGCTGAATTTGTCAAGAGAGTTGCCAAATAAATCAGAAAAAAACGAAAAAAAAAGAAAGTTTCATGAACTGCGTGTGTTTATATAAGAAAATCAACAAGAAATATGGGAAATTCACCCAGGTCGTTGCATTGCAAGGCAAAATCCTGGTGTTTTTTGCGGATATTGCCAGGGATTCCAAAAAAATGTAGTGTTCTTGCCGGAGGTATGGAAATCCATGAAAGAGTTGAGAGTGCTGGCTACTGTGAGCGATGCCGAACGTGTTGATATGTCCGGAGCCACGGTGGTGGTGATAGACGTTTTGCGGGCAACGACAAGCATGGCGCAGATCTTTAGTTCCGGAGCCCAATCCGTCTATCCGGTTGCAGAGGTAGACAACGCTCGTCTTAAGAAGAAGAGCATGCCCGATGCTCTTCTCTGTGGGGAGAGAAACGGCCTTCCACCCGAGGGGTTTGATATGGGTAACTCCCCGGCCGCGTTTGCTGATGCGGATCTCTCCGGGAAAAGTGTGATCATCACGACGACGAACGGCACCCGCGCGATCGCAGCCGCCAAACAGGCGGTTGCTTTGATTGCAGGTGCGTGTGTCAACGCTACCGCGGTTGCGCGCTATCTTTGCAGTCATCCGGAGGCGCCGGTGTATCTGCTCTGTGCAGGTACCCGTGGAGCCTTTTCCATCGAAGATTTCTATTGCGCCGGTCTGATCGCCGCGCAACTGGTACACACATACAGCTTCGATGATTTTGCCTGGGCCGCCGCCGGGCTGACGCAGGTCCCGATTGCTGATGTGGTAAATGCCCGTACATGTCGACACCTCAATTTCCTTCTCGAAAGCGGATTCAAAACCGACGTAGAGTTTGCGCTGTCGCAGGACGTGACCGATGTTGTTCCGCTATATGACAACACACTTCATCTCTTCACGGTTGCCGCCGACAATAAAGGGTAGCGGAGATATGTTGTGGATAACAGAAAGTTGTTGGAGAAAGTAGCAGACCTCAGGTATACCTTTGAAAAAAACTTTGAGAACTCCTGGTTCTTTCTCCTCCTCGAGGGCATACCGGTGGACCCGCTGCTGCTAAAGGACATACGGGATTTCCTGAAGCTCGATGAAAGCTGGGCGATAACGGAAACCCGCGCCCGGGAGGGGATTCGGAATCTCGAACTGTTTATCCTCACCCTGAGGCACTATCTTCTGCCTTCTATCAAAGAGCGTCTGCGAATATCCCCGCTCAAACCCGATACGATGATCAAAGATCCGGATCAGCGGGCAATCCGTGCACTGGTTGCC
>CAZHXC010000558.1:0-2438 GCA_964536145.1 uncultured Spirochaetales bacterium
AGAAACGACCTGTAGGGATGCTCTTTGGTGTACTCCTCGAACTCTTTTTTGATCGCCGCAAGCCGCTCGGGTTTAGTGAGGAGGTCGTAAGCGGTAAACGCGGCCGCCTTGGCGCCCGCGACAAGTCCCTTGTGTGCAATGGAAGTGTTGCCGGCGGTGGTCACGGTCCAGTGGTGACTCGGCAGGTTGCCGGGAAACCTCATCGGGAAACGCAGCGTCGCACAGGGCGCGACGAGAGTAACATCCCCTACATCGCTCGAGCCTCCGCGGTACGGCATGTCGGTAATCAGTCTCATCCGGTAATTCAAACCCGTCTCGGGGGCGTCCTGATTCTTCTGGACCGCCTTTGCAAAGGCCTCCTCCTGGGTGGTGTATCCCGGTATACCGATGGACTCTATGTTTTCGAAGATAAGCTCAGCCAGTGCCTTATTGGCGTGCCGCTGGTGACACCCGGTCAGAAACTGTACGTCGTAAGTTGTCTGGGTCATCAGCGCCGCGCCTTTTGCACAGTCCATCACCCATTTGAAACGCTCTTCCAGGTTTTCATCGATGTCCCGGATAAAATACCAGGTGGTTGCTCTGTCGGGCACAACGTTCGGCGCTTCACCGCCTTCGATGGTTACCCAGTGGGTCCGCTCGGTATCAGGAGTGTGTTCACGCATCCGTTCCGTGGCGGCGTGCATGAGCTCCACCGCATCGGTGGCGCTTCTCCCCATCCAGGGGTTTCCGCCGGAGTGCGCGGTCTTTCCTTTGAATGTCACGGTAAATGAGTACATCCCGGCCCCGCTGACACCACCGGCAACACTGAACTCATCACCGGTGTGGCAGTCGATGACGGCATCAAGGCCCTCGAAGGCGCCCGCACGAATCATGTACGGCCGGCTCACCAGCATCTCCTCCGCCGGAGACCCGAAAAACTTCAACGTGCAGTCGAGCCCTTCTTTCTCGATAAACTCCTTCAACGCAATAACCGCAAGAGCCTGCATGGTTCCCATGGTGTTGTGACCGCAACCGTGCCCGGGAGCCCCCGGCACCACCGGGTCATGCACCGGAACACCGCCCTTCTGAGAGAGCATCGGCAGAGCGTCGTACTCGGCCAGGAAGCCGATAACCGGCTTGCCCGATCCGTTGCTCCAGCTCGCCACAAAGGCGGTGGGCATTCCTCCGGTTCCCGTCTCAACGGTGAACCCGGCCTGTTCGAGGGTATCAGCCAGAAGTTTTGAGGACTTGTACTCCTCGAGCGGCAGCTCAGCATAGCTCCATATTGCATCGGAGATCCTGAAGAACTTCTCCTGCATCGATTCTATTTTGGAACCGATCTTGTTTTTGTCGTTTTCGAGTGTTGCCATCGCGCTCCTCCCCTTTTCACTGTAGCTCGAAGCGGCTCAACAGCACAAGCGACCTTCCTGACGGGCCGCAGGCGGTCCGGCTAAGAGTGTGCGCCTTGCCGGGCGCACACAAAAAAAAAGGGCAACAATGCTGTAAGCACGTTGCCCGCTGTATATCATCGAAACCTCAAGAAGCTTCCTTTGACTCCTCGTCGATCCCTTCCTGTTTCTGCAATTCTTTGGCGATTTCCTTGCTTCTCATCTGACCGAAGCGTCCAAGCCCACGCCTCAGCCGCGGATCAAAGATGTCCCGCAGTGCATCCCCAAACATGTTGACACCAAAGACAACAAGACTCAAGGCAACGCCAGGCCAGATAACCATCCACGGGGCGAGGAACATGTAGGACCGTCCGCTCCCGCTGAGCATGCCTCCCCAACTCGGTGCTGGTGGCGGAATGCCAAAACCGAGAAAGCTCAAAGAAGCTTCCGTAAGAATCGCATTTGCCACACGTACCGTAAAAAGGACGATTGTTGGTGCAAGGATATTCGGCAGGATGTGCCTGAAGAATATCCTGGGAGCGGTTGAACCGATGCTCTTTGCCGCATCAATATAGGCGTTCTCCTTCACGGTGATCACCGCCCCTCGCACAATCCTCGAGCCGATAATCCCCCAACTGATACCGAGGGTTACGCTTACCTGCCATATACCCGGCCCGATAATCGACATAATGATGATGAGCAGGATCAGCTGCGGGACACCCATCCAGACGTCAACGAGCCGCTGTACAAAAAGATCGAACTTCCCGCCGATGTATCCGGTGAGCGAACCGAGGATCGTCGAGTTTATCGTAGCAAAGGTTGCCGCCGCCAACCCGACAATCATCGAAATCCGCGCACCGTAAATAATATTGGAAAGCATGTCCCGGCCAAGATTGTCCGTCCCCAGCCAGTGTGTGGCAGATGCCGGCTCCAGGTTCTCCATCATATTTGTCTGGTTCAGATCGTAGGGAGCGATAAAATCCGCGAATATGCCGGTAAACAGCAACAACAGCGTGATGATCCCACCGACCAAACCGAGCTTCTTTTCCTTAACGAGCCTCTTGATAAGAT
>CAZHXC010000559.1:0-2430 GCA_964536145.1 uncultured Spirochaetales bacterium
TGCCCGGCCACTCTTGCGGTACTCTCGGCCGGCAAACATGTGCTCTGCGAGGCCAGAATGGCCGCTGATTCAAAGGAGGCGAGGGAGATGTACCGGGCTTCTCTGTCTCACCCCGGGCTGACAGCCCAGATTGTGCCGTCTCCCATGACCCTTGGTGTGGATAGGACGATTCAGAGGCTCGTTTCGGAAGGATACCTCGGGACTATAGCGTGCGCGGAAGTTCGTGACAGCGGCGGCGCCTTTCCCGACACATCGCGTCCTTTCCACTGGCGTGAAATCAGACAATTCAGCGGCAACAACATTCTGACGCTTGGCATCTGGTATGAGGCAATCATGCGATGGATTGGGACTGCAAGAAAGGTTACCGCCATGGGGAAGACATTCATACCGATGAGACCGGGTGATATGCAGGCGGCCGACATCCCGGATCATCTCGATGTTATTGCCGACATGGCTTGCGGCGCGCAGCTCCACATGCAGCTCTCCGGTGTAGCCGGTGTTGGAGGAACCACAGAGGCTTTCCTGTTTGGCACCGAGGGAACTCTCCGCTTTGCTTCCGGAAAGCTCTACGGCGCGAAGCGCGGTGAAGATAAGCTGTCTGAAATACCGATACCGGAAAACGAAGCGGCCGGTTGGCGGGTTGAGGAGGAGTTTATAGAGGCAATCAGAAGGAACGAGCCGGTTAAGCTCACCGATTTCGCCACGGGGGTTCGTTATATGGATTTTGTTGATGCGGTGACCCAAAGCTCCGGCAGCGGAATTGCCGTATCACTCCCCCTTGATTCTCCGGCCTAAGGGCGCCGGCGCACGACGGTCCAGCGGATGACTACTGTAGGCTGCCTCTTGCCCGCAACACCGTTTCGGCGATCTCTACAAAGCCGTCCGCGTGAGCTGACTTGCTGACAAAAGCAGGCGGAGACTCTACGAGATGTATCAACCGTTGTATGTTGGCCACCCCGCATGAGAGAGGAAATCTTCCGAACATCGGCGCATCGTTAGGCGAATCCCCGCAGTAGATCACAGCTTCTCCCTGCACCGCAGGGTCGATTTTGCGCACCGTGGAAAGATACGTTTCGATCATATCGACCTTGGAGTATTCACCAAACCAGGTGTTTACGTGAATTGAGCTGATCTTTGCTTTGGCCCCCATCTGTTCACAAATTTCGGCGATACGCCGGGCGGCTTCAATGCCAAGATCCGGAGGTTCTTCGCGAAAATCAATTGCCAAATCGAACATTCTACTGAACTGATCTTTTGCTACTCGCGAACCGGGTACCTCGTTCAGGACACGTTCACGCACCCGGTCAAGTTGTTTAACCAACTCATCAGGCGCAATGGAAGGGTGAAACAACTGCTGCAGATGCCCATTCTCCATATAAAAGGCAAACGCCCCGTTTTCACCCACAACCCCGTCAACGGGCCACTGACGCGCAATGAGATCGCACCAGCCGGCGGGCCGTCCCGTGACGGGAATAACACCGATACCGGAATCGTGAAGATCCCAAAGGGCTTGATAGGCACGCGCCGGGAGCTTCCCCTCCAGTGTAATCGTGTCATCGATATCGGTGCATACGTATCTGACGAGATCGATTCGTTCGTTTACCAACTCACGCAGCGGTCTCATTTTTTGGAGCGTTTTCGTGTAAAAAGCGCGGAAACGTAATCGGCAAGCGACCAGAGAGCAACAACCGCACATACGATGAAAAAGGCGGTGGTCACCAGTTGGGCGACGGACAGGGCGTTTTCAGAAAGTGCGGTTTGCTGCAGGGTCATCATTCCCAGGCCGACGAACCCGGATACGGCGTACACAACCGCCTTGAGTTTTCCACTCAGCCTTGCGCTCATTGTCACTCCCTTCCGGGCCATCATGAGGCGCACAAAGCCCACGCCCAGGTCACGGTAGAGAATGATCACGAAGATCCAGAACCTCATGACCCCTGCAATCGCAAAACAGAGGAAGTATGTCAGCCTGGCCAGCGAATCGGCGAAAGGGTCGAGAAGCTTTCCGGTGTCACTGATGAGATCGTACTTTCTGGCGATCTTCCCGTCGATAAGGTCGGTAATTTCTATCAGTATGAACAGAACCCAGAGCACGATAATCGGTATCAGCGCCTGCGTGTCAAACCATCGAGGTATATAAAAAACGCAAAAGAAGGCAGGTGATAGCAGAATCCTAACAATGGTAATCTTATTGGGAAGATTCATGGGGCACTCTATTATGGGTAATTTCAGTTGTCAAGGTCAATCAACGCTCCGGTTGCATCAGCCTGATCGCCGGCCCGTCATCGCCGTCCAGGAATACCGCGTACCGGAATAGCGGCAGGAGGAGTTTTGCTTCCACGTACATCGGATCCACCTCCCAGCCGGGCAAATTTGCCATGTTGCCCTGAAGCCGGCGCTGAAACCTGCCTCCGCCGTCACCGTCCTGAC
>CAZHXC010000560.1:0-2420 GCA_964536145.1 uncultured Spirochaetales bacterium
ACCTGCTTGAGAAAGCATGGGCGGGGGTGCAACGCCGGATGCACGATCTGCGCGAGATGGAGGGATCGATTGCATCGGTTATGGAAAGCCGGAATAGTTGTGACAGCTGCAACGCGCAGGACTGCAAAGGATGTTCGGTGTTCGATTCGTGGGCAAGATTCGGTCTCGAGCCCCCGGAAGACACACCGTGAGATGCGGTGGATTGCCGGGTACCTCGAAAACTATGCGTCTGCCTACTGATTACCCACCGGACAGATTGCTATGCAGGTGGAACAGCACCCGTATGAGGCGCAGGCGAAGGGATTCTTCCATCCCTTTCCGTCCAAGGCGCCAATAGGACAGCTTTCTACGCACAAATTGCATTTGGTACACATTTCGTTGGTCACAGGTTTTCCGCAGCTTAGCTCACAATCTGTTATTACAGAAGTGACGTACACCCGGGGTCCGAACTCGGGCGTCAGTATTGAGCTGTTCAAACCAAGCGTCCCCATCCCCGCGAGATACATTGCCGGCATGTGATAGAACGGCGCGGTGCGAAAACGGGCATCCTGTTTGCCCGGCGGAAGGTAAAACGATGAGAAGCCGCGATGCCTGAGCCGTTTGGCTACCTGGTACCCGATGAACTGGACTTCCCGGGCGATCATGGCGTTTTCTTCAGTCAGGAAGTAACGTTCGGCGCCGACGGGCTGAGCACTCGAGGCCGTCACCTCATCCGCGGCTTTTCGCTTCAGCCCCGCGAGATCCGGATTGAGCACTGAGGCTATGGTTCCCGGCTCGAACGGAAGCCCAAAGACAATCACCGATCTGGCGCCTTTCACGAAAGCAGAGGGTTTGGGCTTCTCGGGAAACATGGTTTCATATTCGGTGGCCGATGCCACCCCGTACACTTCCGCTCCTAAAGATCGCGCAAGCCCTTCAATTTCCCCGCTGATATCTTCCGTCACCTCTAATTCTTCAGACCCTAAACTCATGTTATCTCCTCTGAAACCTGAATACTGAAACTATCGCTCCCTGATGTCTGATCTTATCCGATGCTGCCATTCTACTGGATACGTTACGTAACGTCAATTTGCCGAATCCTGGGCGTTGGATCCCAGGCGCTGGGCTTTACGGTTACGCTGAACATTCCCATTTGCTCCTGCTTCTTGCAACACGATTGCTATTTGAATATGTCCGCCGGAACGGGCGAGGGTCTCCACTCCGGGAAGAACCTCTGCTTTCACCGATTACACTAACATTGGGTGACGAGTTTCAGGCCGTGTATGGAGATTTCCATGCGTTATTTCCGCATATGGTCGAGATAGTGTCATCTATCCATCCTTATGAGCTACGAATAGCGATCGCGCACGGGCCACTGTCCACAGATATTAATCCCAAAGCAGCTCTCGAGATGGATGGGGAGGCTTTCGTCTAGGCTCGATTGCTTATGGACAAGCTAAAACCTGTAGACCACACGATGATAGAAATAACAACGACAGATACCTTCAATCTGGATCTTCTCAACCTCTGTCTGAGGCTGCTGAGCAATTAGGTGGCTCGCTGGAAATCAAACACGCTCAATATCCTCAATAATCTGCTGAAGAAAGTAAGAAAGGAACAGATTGCCACCCATCACCTTGATGACTACGCCAAGATGCTGGAGCTTGTCGCGGATGATTTGTCATCGGGCCTGAAAATCGACAAGGGATACTGATAAGTGTCAACGGTCCGATGCACACAATCGCGACGGTGATCGAGCAGAGCTACGCGATTGTAGCTCGGCTACCTGCCGGAACAGGTCGCAGGCTTTCGGTGACTCTGTTCGGTCTCGCGTTGGTAACCGTCGGAATAAATCACCCAATAGTCTTTGTCCTGAAGGCGACCGGTCTTGCCACGGCCGATATGCATGGTAACGGCCAGAGTAATCCACGCTTGACCAGCAACGAGCCTGCAAGGGGAAAGGCAATCGGCTATCTTGAGTGGATAATCGTATTGCTGCTGATGATTTCGAACAACACCGCTGCCATTGGCTTTGTTTTAGCAGCCAAAGCATTCGCCCGGTTCAAACAACTCGACAAGCGTGATTTTGCCGAGTATGTCCTTATTGGAACGTCGATGTCATTTGGAGCAACCATCGTTATCGGTATAATCCTCTGCGGATTCATGAAATAATGCCGGCTCACGATCACGTACGTAAGAAACCTCCGGTCTACCTCGTCAAATGTAGTAGGAGAGGAGGCAGCCATGAAAAGCTGGATTTTCGGGCTTCTACTGGCCGGGGCAGTTGCATTCGCGGTGTATGCTCAAGAGCAAGCAAAGACCCAAGACATAAAAACACTCGACGACGGGACGAAGTATCTGGTTCATCCTGACAAGATTCGCCGTGGGGGGCCGCCGAAGGACGGTATCCCCTCCATCGATGATCCGAAGTACATCTCGTT
>CAZHXC010000561.1:0-2417 GCA_964536145.1 uncultured Spirochaetales bacterium
CAAAGCCATCGCCGGCGTGGAGCTCGCGCTCGTAGACCTGAAAGCGAGAGCGCTCGGGATATCGGTGGTGGAGCTCTTTGGCGGGCCTACGAGGGACAAGGTACGGGTTTACTGGTCCCACTGCGGCACTTACCGCGCCCGTTGCCCGGAAATCCTCAATACACCGCCTCTACGGACGATGGCGGATATCACCGCGTTGGGCAAAGAAGTGGTGAAGAAGGGCTACACCGCGCTCAAGACCAACATCGTCATCCCCGGTGATCCGCCGACCGCACCGTTTCACGGCTTTGGCGGCGGACCCGGCACCACCGATCAGATCGTTTCAAAACCGATGCTCCGCCACATCGAATCACTCATCGGTACTTTTCGTGACGCCGTAGGCCCCGATGTGGATATCAACCTCGACCTCAACTTCAACTTCAAGCCTGAATCGTGCATGCGAATTGCAAAAGTCCTCGAACAATTCGACATGCTGTGGCTGGAAATCGACATGTACGATCCGGAGGCAATTTCCCAAATCAAACAATCCACGAGCACAAAGATCTGTACCGGGGAGAATCTATTCTACATGCGTGAGTACATCCCCTACTTCGAGTTGCACGCCGCGGATGTTTTCATGATCGATATTCCCTGGAACGGATTCAGCCAATCGAAAAAGGTGGGCGACCTTGCCGAGGTATATCAGCTGAACGTGGCGCCCCACAATTACTACAGCCACCTTTCCACTTTTATTTCGGCGAGCCTCTGCGCCGTACTGCCCAACGTACGGATCATGGAGACCGATGTGGACGACGTGGCCTGGAAGGACGACCTTGTCACGGTAAAACCGGAGATCATAGACGGACACATGACTATTCCCACAGGACCCGGGTGGGGAACGGAATTGAACGTGGAGGCTCTAAAGGAGCATCTACGGGAAGGGACAATGCGTCAGATATCGTAGACACTCGGTTCGCCATTACATTGGCGCGGCTTCGTATGCCTGTACCTCATCGATGCGAAGAAAAACGGTATCGCCTACCCTCTCGGTGGATATCAGAAAACGTATCCGTTGTATTCCTGCCATGGAGTCCAAATCCTGAGTTGCCGGCACCCGGATACAACTTTCTCCGGTCTCACGCGTATGTGTCACAGTGTTCCTTATGACACAGGTCCTGCAGTGCAGCGTTTTGCCGCAGCCTCCCGGTTGTTTTGCGTAGGTGCACTCAAACACCTCGCCACCAAGCCTGCCTTCTATTTCACTCTCCTTTTTGGATACCAGCTTTCCGGCCAGGGTGTTCGCCAACAAAACGCAGCCGTCGGCATCCACAACGAAAATCGGTATTTCCAGAGAATCCAAGTATTCACTCAAAGGCTCGCCTTCCCCTTCCATGAGCCCGCCGAGGCACTCTCTGCAGATGCCGTGGCTGATCCTCTCTTCCAATTCCTCTCGTGAATCAGCCGGCCCAAGGGTTACGTTACAATAAGAACAAACTCGCTTCAGCACCTTGAAACCTCCTCTGCATGTCAATCGTGAGCCAAATGAGGCTCCTTGCTTGTGCATGAACACTAGCAAAAAGCGTGCCAAAAAGAGCGTACGAACATAAGTGCCTATCAAATAGAGAATTAATGACGATACAGCAAAGGTGCTCGACGGATATACATCACACAATCATTGGGGTGTACAATCCTGGTTGTATGAAATGGACCTCCGTTGTTTCCACACGCAATTATGCCGGGCCCCGGGTTACTGATCTACCACCGAACCGTCAACGTGCAAGCGCGTGACCACTTCACGCGGCACCGGCGGATACTTCCCAGCCGCGTCATCCTCGAGCTCGATACCGATGCCGGGTGCATCGGGAATGATCAGAAAACCGTTTTCGAGCTTCAACGTTTCCTTGACTATCTCACTCTTTGGCGGCTCACCCTCACCAAGCGGGTACTCCTGCAAGGCAAAGTTGGGAACGCAGGCCGCAATCTGTATGCATGCTGCCGTGCTCACCGGTCCGAGGGGATTGTGGGGCACCACGCCGGCGTGATGCGCCTCGGCAATCGCCGCGATCTTTTTCGCGTGGGTGATGCCGCCGCACATGCAAACATCCGGCCGCACATACTGTACCGCACCCCGCTTTAGCAGCATTTCAAACTCGTAGATGGTGTGTAACCGCTCGCCGGTGGCGATTGGAATGTTGATGTTTTCCGCCACGAGTCCCATAGCGTCAAAGTTGTCCGGCAAAATGGGGTCTTCATAGAAAAACGGATGGTACTGTTCGATACCCCGCGCGAGCACTATGGCTTCGGCGGGTGTAAGCCGTCTGTGTATCTCGATGCACAGGTCAACCCCGTTACCGACAGCTTCCCGGTACTTCCCCACCGTATCAATCGCTTCTTCAATCTTCTCTGCGTGGGATTTGAAATACGGAACTTCCCTTGGC
>CAZHXC010000562.1:0-463 GCA_964536145.1 uncultured Spirochaetales bacterium
TGGAGCGCGAGGATTTCGACACGCTCCTCGCGGACACCCAAATCTTTGATCTCCCGGAGCAGGCGAGCAACATGAGACACACCACCCGGTTGGCAAATCTGGGACTGCAGGAGCGTGAACGCCTCCGGAGGGTGTTGAGCGCGCTGCACAAGATCGAGACAGGAGAAGGCTACGGGGTGTGTGAAACCTGCGGCAGCTCGATTTCCGAGGAGCGGTTGCGTGCGAAACCGGAGGCTCATGAATGCATCAACTGCCGGAGGAGACACGAAGAGGAGGGTCGCTGAAGAGCCAACCGGCTTGCGACCGTGCCGGCAAGCTACAAGGTCTCTTCCACTATTTCCCAGAAGGATTTGATGGGTGTATTCGGCGGATCCGTCTTCGATTGTGCGATCTGAAAGCCGCGAGCGAGATAGTTTTTCAACGCGTGCGGGTGGTCGTGGCTGCAGGGTTTGAGAAAAACAAG
>CAZHXC010000562.1:473-1430 GCA_964536145.1 uncultured Spirochaetales bacterium
GTCAACTCCCAGCAGCGTTGCACGGCCCGGGTGAGAAGGATACCGCCCAGACCCTTGCCGACAAACTGCGGAACCAAACCAAAGCATTCGATCTGCATTTCACCCGTTTCGTGCTTTTCGATCTCAAAATAGCCGGCGGGCGTACCTTTCATATACGCAACCCAGGTCTCGAGCTCATCCCGGTTGACGTAATCGTACCATTCCTTCCTGCCCCAATCGCTACGGCCTCCCCACATGTACTCATATCCAACGACGGTGTGAAAAAACTTATTGAGCTCCGGAAACGGGATTTCCATTTTTTCGATGCGGAAGTCCGGCACACCGTGTTGCTTGGGACGCAGCTCTTCCGGGCTGTGCATTTCCAGTCTGTATGATGTTCTCACGCCTAAATGATCTCCAGATAATCTTTGTCGGGTAGCTCGGGAAACGAAGCCGTTGGTAGGGTTTGGTACCAGTAGGCAACGCCGGCAATATCGTCCTGAAGCGGAAGATAGCGTCTGTCGTGCCTCCACCCGAGCGCTTGAATGGTGACCCGCAGGTCCTCGTTAAAACGTATCGGGTCTGTAATGTGCCAACGGTACAGGCCAAACCGCTGCTGCGACTGGTAGAGGCCGTCGGGTCTCAGGACCTGCGGCATTCCCGCGTAGGGAGTGGTGAACTCCTGGTAACGGCGCCGCGTCGCGTCGACCTTCCCGTCAATCTGGCGGCCCTTTAACAGAAGGGTGGATGCCGGTTCAACATCGGATTCAAAGTCGTAGGATCCGCAGAAATAGTCTTCGGTGCCGGTTCCGCATATCGTCGGATGTTCATCTCCATCAAGGTAAAACTTGATCTCGCCTTCTCCCCACCAGCCCGAGTTGTTGACACCCCACGCCATATAGGTGCCGACGTACTGTCCTTTTCCCTTGATGCCTTCGGCAATCGTGTAGACCTCCTTATAGGGCAAGGGATTGGTAC
>CAZHXC010000562.1:1440-2411 GCA_964536145.1 uncultured Spirochaetales bacterium
CGGAATTGTGCGTGGAAATAGGCGCACTGTTCGGGAACTACGGTGAGGGTGTAGTTTATCTGATAGTAGGCGACAATTTGATTGTCATCGATATTTGTCAGAGTGATACGGGCACGTTTTCTGAAGGGCATTTCCCAGTAACAGTTGAAGGCGCTCCCCGGATTGATGCAGACCGCGAGCGAGCTCAGCTGAGCGTACTTGCCCCAACCGCAGGCAAAGAAATCTCCCACCGGGCACTCAACCGACGGCTGCTCCTGATTGTCCCAGTACATCCGGAGGATGGTGAATCTCCAGTTGCCGGTTACGGTCATCCAGATTTGCTGGATTGCGCCTGAGCCTTCGATATCGGCGAGGGTCAACGTCTCACCCGGCTCTATGAACTCACGTGGGTTCACCTTCCACCCGACACCGAGATCCCGTGCCGCCGGAGAGCTCGAGCCCTCCGGCGCCAGACCGCCTGCGTTTTTTGCGCCGGTTTTGTTCTCAGGGTTTATGCTCCGGGTTTCGGCATCAGAAAGCAGGCTCAGGTTTCCCAGGTTCATTCCCAGGCCGTTGAATTTGGCCATCTCACTCCTCCTCGCTTGGAACCTCCGGCCGGCGGCCTTCAGGTTGTTATTTCGGCGCAGCGCGTCCGGGCCAGGCGGCCGGATCAAGCAGATTCGACGGCTTTTCGCCGGCAAAGAGCTGCAGAATCTGGTCAACCACACCCTGAGACATTTTCTGGCTGCCCTGCGGGGTGTTGCTCGCCAGGTGCGGTGTGTTGACTACGTTCTCCATCTGCAGCAGCGGATTGTCCGCCTCGGGCGGTTCGACATCGTAAACATCAAGACCGGCGCCCGCGAGGTGTCCGTCCTTGAGCACACGGATCAAAGCGGCCTCATCCACCACCGGTCCGCGGCTGGCGTTCACGAGATAGGCGTCCGCTTTCATCAGACGCAACTCCCGCTCACCAATCATATGATGCGTGGCAG
>CAZHXC010000563.1:0-1934 GCA_964536145.1 uncultured Spirochaetales bacterium
CAGCGCTCCGGAAGGATCATCAGCATCGGCTCATTGGCCGGTGTCACCGGAGGCCATTTTTCTACGCCGTCATATTCGGCCTCAAAGGCCGGGCTGATGGGGATGACAATGCTTGCTGCAAGGTGGCTCGGGAAATACGGGATCAACGTCAACGTGGTCAATCCCGGGCCCGTGCTGACCGAAGGCGCCGCCTTTGGTGAGGCACAGCTCGACACCCTCAAAAAGACGATACCGTTCCGGCGGGGCGGAGACGAGAATGACGTGCTCGGGACAACTCGAGACATTGCGAACGCGGTACTCTATTTTGCATCAGACCTCTCGGCCTATGTCACCGGCACAAAGATGAACGTGCTCGGCGGACAGGCCATGGGATAAGGGAGAAACAACCATGAAAATCATCGATCTGACACACATCATCGAACCAACCGGACCGGAAGCCCAGCGCAAGTTTGTGGTCCACAAGCATGACGCCCTCGAGGAAATTCCCGGTAAGGAGCGTCCTGAAGGCGAGTGGTATATCATGTCCGATGTGGAGCTGATGGACCACGTCGGCACCCACATCGAAGTGCCCTACCACTGTCTCAAAGAGGGAGCTGATCTGGCCGAGGTTTCACTCGAACGGCTGATCGGGGAGGCGGTAATACTTGATCTGACAAATGCTGAAGCCGAGGGTGGGGTAACCCTCGAACAGGTGCAGGCAGCGGCATCCACTTCGGGAGGAATCAATAAGGAAGACGTTGTATTTTGCCAAATGGGCAAGACCGAATACTTCTCTACTGAAGCGCTACAGTGGATAGTCGACCAGAAGATCAAGCTGATGGGTGTCGACTCAGGCGGCGTGGAATTGGCCCATGACACAACCCACGCAAACGTCAATCACCTGCTCCTGTTTCGCGCCGGTATTCCGCTGATCGAAAATCTCGCGCACATGGACCGGCTGACTGAGAAGCGAGTGCAGATCTACGCCCTGCCGGTGCCCGTCAAAGGGCTGGACGCTTTTCCGTTGCGGGTCATTGCCATCGAATCGTAACGGACAACTGCAGTCACCGTTTGAGGCACCCCTACGCCGTTCACTCGTCAGGTTCGATACGTTTCCCAAGGCTGATCACGTCGTCGGTTTTGAACCCAATCCGTTCGTAGAACTTGATAACCGCAGCGTTGCTCCGGCGGACCTGCAGGTTGATCTTTGGGCAGCCGGCTGCGCGAAGCCGGGTTTCGGCGGCCTCCATCATGCGTCTTCCGATGCCGCTACGCCGGTGATCAGGAAGTACCGCAAGGTAGTTTATCCATCCGCGGTGACCTTCGTAGCCCACCATGACCGTGGCTACAATCCGGTTATCCAGACAGCCCACCAAAAACATCTCCGGCTGTACCTTCAGCTTGCGCCGGATGTCCTTGCCGGGGTCATTCCACGGTACGACCAGCCCGCATTGATTCCACAGCTTTACCACCGCATTAAAGTCAGCCATCCGGAATTGCCTTACCTGGATTTTATTAGTTGAGCTGTCCATTTGAATAAGAATTCTTGTTCGATCGCCGTATGTCAACTCCGTCGAAGAGTCCCCGACCGGAGACATAAGCACTTGTATAAACAGATAGTAGCTACTACGATTGATCATATTCGCGCCCGCTTCAAAGCTGAAGAACCTCGAAGCGGTTGCGGGGCTATTACGAATGGCCGGTGTCGCTGCCGGCAGACACAGATTTAGGAGGAGGCGCGCGATGAAGACACTACCGCTTGGAAATACCGGTGAGGAGGTTTCTGCTCTCTGCCTTGGATGTATGCGGCTCGGGTGGTACACGGATAAGGAAACATCGATCAAGCTGATGGACCAGTATGTGGAAGCCGGCGGGACGTTTTTGGACACCGCAAACATGTACGGACGGGGTGGCCCCAATTTCGATGATCCTACCGGAGAGATAAGTGAAAATCT
>CAZHXC010000563.1:1944-2409 GCA_964536145.1 uncultured Spirochaetales bacterium
GGAGAGTGGATGAAGGCGAGAGGCAACCGGCAGGAACTCTTTGTGGCAACGAAAGTTGGTGTTCAGCACGGGGATGTACCGCGAGGTTTGCAGGGTGATCTGATTATTGCCGAGTGCGAAAAAAACCTCAAGCGTCTGGGAATCGACACGATTGATCTGTATTACGCCCATGCCGATGATAGGAATACACCACTCGAGGAGATGATGGGGGCGTTCGACAAACTGGTTAAGGCGGGAAAGGTCCGGTATCTGGGAGTAAGCAACTTCAGGCTGTGGCGGATTGTTGAGGCGCAGTGGGTGGCTCAGACGCATAACTGGGCCAAGTTTTGTTGCGTTCAACAGCGGTATACCTACCTGCGGAGCAAGCCGGGTGCGAGCTTTGGGAACCAGATCGAAATGTCTTCTGACATGATCGAATACGCCAAGGAGATGAATATGGGATTGCTTGCATATTCTCCCCTGTTA
>CAZHXC010000564.1:0-2405 GCA_964536145.1 uncultured Spirochaetales bacterium
CGAGGGCGGGAGCGAGCGCGGCGGACGCGAGAGTGGGAGCGTGGTTGGAAGCGGCGGGCCGGCAAGCGGCGGTGGGCGCCGTGTGAGCGGGCAAGACTCGGGCCGTCTTGAGGCGGTCGCCATAAGCGGGAACGGTCCGACGATTGTGGTCTCCGACGCCCGGGGCAATCCTCTCCGTCCGGCTATTACCTGGCTAGACAGGCGAGGAGTGAGAGAAGCGGAAATTGTCAGGGAAAAGTGCGAGGTTTTTGTCGATTCCTCCTTTTATCTGCCAAAGGTGCTTTGGATCAAGCACAACGAGCCGGAGATCTATGAGAAGGCCGCTTTCTTTCTTTCATGCTCCGAATACATCGCTTTCCGTCTTACCGGAGAGGCTACGATGGTGTTTCCCGGTGAAGGACTGGAAAACCTCGTGTGGACCGGGCCGATGATTGAAAAGCTCGGGCTCGACGAGCGCAAGTTTCCGCCGTTTGTGGAGTACGGGCAGCGGATAGGGACGGTTTCAAGCGGTGCAGCAGCAGAACTTGGGATTGAAGAGGGTGTGCCGGTGTTTGCAGGCGGGCCGGATTTTATGATGTCGATTTTGGGCACCGGTTCGGTAGTGCCCGGGAAAGCCTGCGACCGCGCCGGCACCTCGGAGGGGATCAACGTCTGCACAGAGCGACGGATAGCCGACGACAGGCTCCTCTGCTACAGGCATATCGTACCCGAGT
Organism: uncultured Spirochaetales bacterium; assembly: GCA_964536145.1. Lineage (GTDB taxonomy): Bacteria > Spirochaetota > Spirochaetia > ARS1246 > ARS1246 > JAFGHN01. The sequence continues at coordinate 714 of CAZHXC010000564.1, forward strand.
TCTGGAACGTCGCCGGGATCATATCGACCTCCGGTAAGGCCCTCGAGTGGTACGGAGAATCGGTACTCGGTGGCGCCTTTTCTTATGATAAGCTCGATGCGTTCGCCGCAGATGCCAAACCGGGTGCAGGGAGACTGATCTTCCTCCCGTATCTTTCCGGAGAAAGAACGCCTATCTGGGACTCTGATGCGAGAGGTGTCTTTTTTGGCCTTGCGCTCCACCATGGGACGGGAGAGCTTGCCCGGGCGGTGCTCGAGTCGACGGGCTTTGCAATCCGTGACGTCCTTTCTTTAATGGAGGAAAACGATGTGGCCGTGGACGAGCTCATTGTTGCCGGCAGCCCGGCAAAGAGCGATACCTGGAATCAAATCAAAGCCGATATCACCGGCCGGCGGATTCTCGTTCCTGAAAACCTCGATTCCGAGCTCTTAGGAAACGCCTGTATGGCGATGTACAGGTTAGGACGCTACGGCTCCCCGGCTGAGGCTGCAACGGAGTTGGTGAAGATAAAGAGTGTGATCGAGCCAAGAGCAGAAAACCACGGGCTGTATGCGGAGCTCTTTGACGTGTATCGCGAGACCTACCGCGGGCTCAAGCCTGTGTTCGGGATGCTCGCCGATGTGCAGAGCGAGGAGCGGCCCGGAACTGGAAGTGGCGGGGGGCGGCCCGAGCCGACGGCTGACGGGGATCAGTCTGGGGGGCGCTTATGAGCACGGGAAAGCGGATCAGGCTGAACACGATATTCAGACGGGAAACCGGGAATACGGTAATTGTCGCCGCGGATCACGCCGGTATAGCGGGCCCGCTACCGGGCATCGAAGACCCGCATAAGCTGGTTACAGCCTGTGTTGCCGGCGGCGCCGACGGTGTATTGACTACCCGCGGGTTTGCAAAGGCCGCCGGCGAGGCCTGGGACCGTGGAACCGCACTGATCCTTCGCTTGACCGGCGGTTTTACTACCCTTGGCGGGAAGTTCGAAGAACAGGTAATCTCCACGGTAGAGAGCGCACTTCTCTACGGCGCGAGCGCGGTGGCGGCAACGGTAAAGTTTGGCCACGAGCGGGAGGGCGAGTTTATCCGGCAGGCCTCACTTCTGGCGGACGAATGCGAGCGCTGGGGGATGCCGCTGTTACTCGAGGCGATGACAACCGGAACAAAGACCGCCGCATCGATTGGCGAGAAGATGGCCGCCCTTACCCTTGCCGCCAGAGCGGCGGCGGAGATTGGCGCGGATATTGTAAAGATCCGTTTCAACGGAGATACCGAGAGCTTTTGCAGGCTCGTGGAGGGGTGTACCGTACCGGTTGTGATTGCCGGCGGAGAGTATACCGCTGATGTTGAGGTGGTGTTTTCAGAGGTTTTCAACGCTATGGCCGGCGGTGCTAAAGGTATCGCCCTGGGACGAAATGTATGGCAGGATAGGAACGCAAAAGCCATGGTTGAGGCGATGACCGGATTGGTTCACGAAAAATGGTCCGTAGAACGGGCCTGTAGTTATATGCAGCAACAATCTTAGGAGGTTTTGCGAATGGCAAAGAAGGTACTTGTAGCGGATGCGATTCCTGAGGACAAGGTAGCCGAACTAAAAGATTTGGGTTGTGAGGTGCATTTTGACGCTTCTCTGAAGGAGGACGCACTGCTTGAAGAGGTGAAGAATCTCAAACCTGAAATCATTATTGTGCGCTCGACAAA
>CAZHXC010000565.1:0-2404 GCA_964536145.1 uncultured Spirochaetales bacterium
GTGAGAAAATTGCCTTTCCGGATACTCTCGTAGGCACCGATTCGCATACCACAATGATAAACAGCCTCGGTATCCTGGGCTGGGGCGTAGGCGGAATTGAGGCCGAAGCAGCGCTGCTCGGCCAGCCTCTCTATATCCGTATGCCCGAAATTATTGGTGTTCGATTCGATGGTTCGCTCAAGCCCGGTGTTACCGCCACCGACCTCGTGTTGAAGGTCACCGAGGTGCTCCGGAGCATGGGTGTTGTGGGCAGGCTTATCGAGTTCTTTGGTCCGGGTCTCGACGAGCTGTCGCTGCCGGACAGGGCCACCATATCGAATATGTGCCCCGAGTACGGCGCCACAGCCGCATTGTTTCCGGTGGATGGGCGAACATTGGAATACCTCGAGATCACCGGTCGGCCGCCGGAGCTGATTAAACTCGTGGAATCCTACACAAAGGCCCAGGGCATGTACCGGAGTGACGAGGAGACCCTCGAATACTCCCGGAAAGTGGAAATCGATCTGAACAGCATCGAACCTTCCGTCGCGGGACCGAAAAGACCGCAGGACAGGCAGACGTTGTCTGAAGCCGGCCGGACGTTCGTCTCCTTCGCCGAGGAGTTGACGGGAAAAAAGATAGACCACACTCAGGATGTGGAGGTAAACCTCGAGGGCCGGTCGAGCAACATAAATGACGGCGCGGTAGTGATTGCGGCGATTACGAGCTGCACCAACACATCGAATCCGTCGGTGATGATGGCAGCGGGACTGGTTGCGAAAAAGGCCGTTGAGCTGGGGATGAGCGTTCCTGCGCACGTAAAGACGAGTCTTGCACCGGGATCAAAAGTGGTGACCCGGTATCTCGATCTCGCAGGTCTGACACCCTATCTCGACGCACTCGGTTTCAACCTGGTCGGGTACGGCTGCACCACCTGCATCGGCAATTCCGGACCTCTCCCCGAGGAGGTGGATAAAGCCATCGCAGAGAATGATTTGCTCGCCGTCTCGGTGCTCTCGGGGAACAGAAACTTCGAGGGCCGCATCCACGCGAGATCTCGCGCCAACTATCTTGCATCTCCACCGCTGGTGGTTGTCTACGCTTTGGCAGGACGGTTTGATATCGATATTGTAAACGATCCCATCGGAACCGATTCCGATGGGAAGGACGTCTTCTTCAAGGATCTCTGGCCAAACCCGGATGAGGTGGCCGCTCTGGTGCGCGACAAAGTGGGGCCCGCGCTCTTTCAGGCCGAATACGCAAACGTGTTCACCGGCAATGAGGAGTGGAACAAGGTGACTAATACAGGGGGCAAACTCTACGAGTGGGACGAGGATTCCACCTACATCAAACGACCCCCGTTTTTTGACGGGCTGACCCGGCAGCTTCCCGAGCCTGAGCCGATCAGAGGTGCGCGTGTGCTGGCCCTCCTTGGTGATTCGGTCACCACCGACCACATATCACCCGCCGGAATGATTGCAGACGACAGTCCCGCCGCGCGGTGGCTCAACGAACACGGTGTCACAAAGGCTGATTTCAACAGCTACGGATCACGCAGAGGAAACCATGAGGTGATGATGCGTGGCACTCTGGCGAACATCAGAATCAGGAACAAGCTCGTCCCCGACGTGGAAGGCGGATACACCGTCCATCTGCCTGACGGCGAACAGATGTCGATGTATGATGCGGCGATGCGTTATGCCGGCGAGGGAACGCCGCTTATCATAATCGCCGGAAAGGACTACGGAATGGGAAGCTCCCGGGACTGGGCCGCAAAAGGTGCGAGCCTCTTAGGAGTGCGAGCGGTCATCGCCGAGAGCTATGAACGCATCCACAGGAGCAACCTCATCGGCATGGGAGTAATGCCGCTTCAATTCCGCGACGGCGAAACGCCGGAGAGCCTTGGGCTCAGCGGATTTGAAAGCTTTGATATCGGCGAGGTGAGCGAGGTTGGCGAGGAAGTTACGGTGCGTGCCGGAGACATCGAGTTCAAGGCGATTGCCCGCATCGATACGGATGTTGAAATGGAGTATTTCAGAAACGGAGGCATCCTTCACACCGTGCTCAGACAGATGGCCGGCTGAAAACCGGTGTTACAGTTACGGCGCAGGACCGGCAGACAGCGCTAACTGATGCCGTGCGGCCCGCAGCGGAACTCTATCCCTCTTTCGGTGATGACGGCGTCAACGCTGCAATCGTGAGGACCGACGGGAACTTTATCGACAAGTTGTATGGAAAAAGAAACCGCGGCAAAAAAGACCTTTCCGCTGCGTTCTCTTCTGCAGCTGCTGAGCACCCTGTCGTAGTAACCCTTGCCAAAGCCGAGACGTCCTCCCCTGCGGTCAAAACAGAGACCCGGGGTAATTACAAGCACCTGCTCTGACGCATCGTCACACGGGTCAACCACCGGGAGCGTTGCAGGCGG
>CAZHXC010000566.1:0-2401 GCA_964536145.1 uncultured Spirochaetales bacterium
CGACTTTACTCACGCTCGTGTTTCTCGCACTGTTCTCAGGCAGGTTGCTCATGAAATACGGTGTCGGGGTCGGTCTTGCCGCAAACTGTCTCACCGTTGGCGTAGCAATGGGCGTTGCGGTCATCGTTGCGTTGGGGTGGTCGAGTTCTCTTCCTCTTTTCTTCTGGCTGATCCTGAGTGCCCGGCTTCTGAACTTCATCATGAATTCGTCGATGACCGATCCGGTGACAAAGGCGATGTATCAGCCACTTCCGGTTGAGGCGAGGGCGACCGTGCAGACCGTGGTGGACGGGATGGGCGTCCCTTTGGCGATCGGGATTGCCGGTTTTCTGCTGCTCCTGTTTCAGATGATTTCTTCAATCTCAGTGGGGCATATTGCGCTGTTCACATTCCTGCTTTTCGGCTTGCTCGGTTTTTTTGGCTTCACGTTATTCAAAAGGTATGAGCAAACCCTGCTCGAGTCGCTTGATCGAAATATTCTGCGTCCCGCGGAAATTACGCTTTCCGACAAGTCGAGCCTGACCGCGGTTGAGAAACTGCTCTCGAGCCCTAAGTCTGAAACGGTATATCTTGCCCTCGACATGCTGAGCAACGGCGGGATGGCCCTATCGCCGTACTTGAGTGCTCTATTGGATCATCCCGATTCTGGTGTGCGTCGGGAAACGTACCTGCGAATAGAGGCTCAACCGGAGACCGGATTGCTTGCTCCAGTTACCGATCATTTGGATGTAGAGCAAGATCCCGGCGTAAAGGGTGCTGCGCTCCGGGCTTTCTGTGCGCTCGAGCCCGGCCGCGTCGAAATGCTGCTTCCGTTCCTGCAGGCTGAGAACAGGGAGCTGAGGGAAGGAGCGATGGTAGGACTGCTCCGCCACGGCGGTATTTATGGCGCCATTGAAGCCGGCGGAAAGCTCAAAACCTGGCTCGAGTCTCAAAACGCCGCTGACCTTTGCAGCCTCGCCCGGCTGATAGGCGAGGTGGGTAACCGCGAGTTTTTTCAACCGCTGATTGGGCTTTTCGTACATCAAGACCCGGACGTGCGCCGTGAGGCCCTGCTCGCCGCCGGGGCCGTGGCAAACCGGAAACTGCTGCCGTACGTTGCTGCAGCTCTTGATGACCGTGACACCCGCGCCGTTGCGGTTCAGGCGCTTGTCCGTTTTGGAGAGGGTCTGTTACCGCTGCTCGAAGAAGCGCTCTCTGGTGATGACGGCTTTGAAAAGGAGACGGTTCTCAGGATTGTCCGAATCAGCGGGATGACACGCATCGATTCGATGAACTCCGTTCTCAAAGCTCATATCCGGCACACCGATCTTGATGTACGGTATGAGATCCTGCGATCGCTTTCGCTCTGTCGTTACCGGGCGTACGCGGAGGAGACCGCCGAAATCAAGGAGATCGTCCGGGATGAAATACGATCCGGCATGTATCTCATTGCCGCCCGAAGGCTTTTTGATGATTCCGCGGCAACAGTATTTGTTTCCGCACTTTGCGATGAGCAGATGCGCGTAAGTAAACGACTTTTCTTGCTCCTCGCGTTCTTATTTGATCCCGCCGCCGTCTCAGGTATTGCCGGTCGGCTTAACGAAGGGTCGACCGACGGAAGCGACGAGCGAAGCCTTGCACTCGAGCTTCTCGATGTGACGCTTTCCCGCGATCTTAAGGCGCCGGTATCGGACTTCATCGAAGAACGACTCGCGCCACGGAGAAAGGGGAATACAGCTGTCGCTGTTCCTTGCGCTTTGGATAAGCAAAGGGTGCTTACAGACCTGATAACAGGAGATTCCCACCACTGGACCGACTGGACCCGTGCCTGCGCCGTATATCATGTGGTAAAGAGAAATGAGAAGAACCGCACCGGGCTCATAGAATCGCTTATGGATTCAAGATCCCCGATCATTCGCGAGACAAGTCGATGGGCAATTCATGGGATACAAGGAGATGCATCCATGCTGACGGTTGAAAAAGTAGTCGCACTAAAATCAGCGGAGATATTTACCAAAACCTCGGATTTTTCACTCCTCTCTCTCGCCTCGATTACCGATGAAGTACATGTTGCCGCCGGTGAGACCTTTATCCGCAAAGGAGAAATAGAGAACTGCATGTATCTCATCGTCCAGGGGAGTGTGCGGGTCCATGATGAAGGAAAGGAAATCGCACGTCTCGGGGAGGGAGAGATTATCGGCGAAATGTCGCTTTTAGATCCGGCCCCGCGCTCCGCCTCGATAACCGCCACGGAGGACTCTGAGCTCTTCCGGATCGATAAAGACGCATTTGATGTGGTAATGGCGGACAACCCGGAGATCACCCAGGGAGTGGTCCGCGTTCTCTGCCGCCGGTTGCGGACAAAAATCGGAGGCGGGCAGGAAGCTGCGGCGGGCGGGTCCCTGCGCTCGCCAGTGCAAAA
>CAZHXC010000567.1:0-2392 GCA_964536145.1 uncultured Spirochaetales bacterium
GACCGGTTTCAGCCGACGGATCATCTCCGCCTGCTCCCTCAGTTCCACACCTTCGATTACCACTGTTTTCTTCCGGTTGTATGCCAGGTTGACAATGCTCTCGAGAAACTTGAAATCTTCCTCATCACTGCAAATATCCTTAAGGAAGGTTCGATCAATCTTCAACGTCCGTGCCGGCAACGTTTTCAGACTTATCAACGACGTAGCCCCGGTGCCGTAGTTGTCAACCTGTATATCCACACCTTTCGCGACAATCTTTTGCATCTTTGCGAGAAATCTTTCGGGATCTCGCGTCCAGACAGATTCCGAAACTTCGATCTTCAGTCGTCGAGGTTCAGCGCCCGGTGAATTGCGCACGGCCTTCAGAATACTGTCTACTGCCTGAGAATCTTCCAATTCACGACCGCTCATATTCAGGGTGATATAGATGTCCTTTGGCCACCGTTCGAGCTGCTTCAGCACCGCGTATAGAGCCCATTTCCCGATATTCACGATGATTCCTTTTTCTTCCGCAAGCGGAAGAAACTCCGACGGCGGCACCACGCCTCTCTCGGGATGGTTCCATCGAATCAAAGCTTCCGCACCAACGATTTCACCCAGATAATCTACGATGGGCTGATAGTAAAGCTCGAATTGCGACTCGATGAAGGCGTTGTAGATATTTCCACCCAGTCTGATTTTCTCAAGTGCCCGTTCGTGCAGATCGGAATTAAAAAGAAGAAAATCCATCTCACGCCGTTTTGCCTCATGCATTGCGGAGGCGGCGTGCTGTATCAGCGTTTCACGGTCATCACCGTCGCCAGGATATACGGAAATTCCGATATTGCAATTGATAAATATCTCCGCGCCAAACTTGTCGTAGTACGGTTGCGAGACGTTTTTTGCTATCCGCGAAGCGACGATCGCCGCATCTGTCTCTCGGCTTATCTCTGAAAGAATGGCCGCAAACTCTTTCCCCTCAAACCGGAAAAGCTCATACGAAACTTCACTCGCACCTTCCGGCCCGGTTGCCCCCGAGACGCCGGCGGTGCCTGCTGTCCCTTCTGTGTCGCCCGCCCCTGATGCACCGGCTTCGCTAACGCCTGTTCCGCCGGCTCCGGTTTGATGAATCGGTTCGATATCTTCAGCTATGTTGCGCGGTTCCTCGCCCGCTGTTTCAAAGACATAATCGGAGTCTCTGAGCAATTCACTTATCAGCGATTCCTTTATCCGCAGACCGCTGTTCTCGAGCAAAATATCACCAATTTCGTGGCCATACGTTTGATTTATGCGAGCAAAGTTCTCGAGACTGATGTAGAGCACCGCCATGCGGGCCTCCGGACCCTTTCTGCGATTCTTGGCGATTTCTTTTTCCAGCGCCAGATTGAGAGAACGCCGGTTTGGTAATCCGGTTTTTCTGTCATGGTACTCGAGCAGCTGCACCTTATCTTCAAGCCGGCGGATGTAAGAGATGTCTCTGAAAAGCACGAGGACGCTTGTTACGTCTTCACCCGTGAAGTAAGGGACAAATTGGATGCCGAAGTGTTTGTCTATCCCTTCGCCGTCGCAATGATGATACTCGGTGTAGGTCTGATTACCATCAAGACAATCCGAAAAGTGGAGCCTGAAAACCTCTGCAAACTCTTCCTTTCTGAAGAGGGTGGTGATTGGTTTCCCCTCAACGTCTTCTTCATCAGAACCAAACTCGCGCTGAAAAGCCGAGTTATACAACTCTACACGTCCTTCAGAACTGAGATACGCAAACAAGTCCGAGGAGAACCTGGCGGCAAACGCCAATTTCTCTTCCGAGGCGAGTGAAACCGCCTCTTCCCCGGCTGAAGGGTCCGCGTTGTCCGACATACGATTCGGTACCTCCGTAGAGTCTCACTATAGGCTACTCAACAGAAAAATCAAGGAGTGCGCGGGGAGCGCGGGCATGCTGTCCTAACCAAATCATTGCTCTGAGATGGGTATTTCAGTATTGTATGGTTATGGCTGGACGCTTCAGAGCGCGCGATGAGTTTATATCAGGGCTTACGATGACGGTTGCATTCGGCGCGCTGTGGATTTTTTTGGGATCAGCGTTCTGGGTTTTTCCGATGGTATTTGCCGGGGTGATCCCACTCATCCGGGGCGGCGCAAAATTCTTCTCAGAGCGAAAAATTCCCGAACGTAGACGACAACAACTTCTCGAAACCAAAACAGCAAACACAGAACGTGCAATCCTTCTGGTTGCCAAACAGGAGAAGGGCCGGATCACACCGGCGCTGGTTGCGCTCAATACCGATACGAGTTTGGAAGACGCCCAACGGACGCTCGAGGAGATGGTAAAACGCGGTTATGCCGGCATGGACGTGCGGGACAATGGTACGGTGGAGTATGTCTTCCAGGAGTTTTTACCGTGAAAGGAAAA
>CAZHXC010000568.1:0-2390 GCA_964536145.1 uncultured Spirochaetales bacterium
GGTAGCCGGTCAGGTGATCACTCCAACGGCGCCGGCCATCGCGTGGAAGCGCCGCTGCCCGGTTTGGTGCTGAGGATCGCTGCGTCCGTCGGGGCCGCAATCAACGCGGGTGAAACGATTTTAGTTGTGGAAAGCATGAAGATGGAGACCGAAATTCAGGCGCCTGTAGGCGGCACGATTACCGATATTCCTGTCAACCAGGGGGAACAGGTGAAAGCGGGCGACGTGCTGGCGGTAATTCAAACATAGGTGAAACCCCATGAATATTGCTGAAGCCTTGAGTAATTTCTGGCGCTCCACAGGCATGATGAACTTCACCTGGGGCCAGATCGTCATGATTGTCGTGGGGTTGGTACTGATCTATCTCGCGATTGATCGCAACTTTGAGCCGTTGTTGTTGATACCCATAGGCTTTGGCGGAATTCTCGCCAATGTCCCTCTCGCAGGTATTGCGGAAGCCGGAGGTTTTATCGGTCAGATATATAGCTTTGGCGTGGCAACCGGGCTCTTTCCGTTGTTTATTTTCATGGGTGTTGGCGCAATGACCGACTTTGGGCCGTTGCTGGCGGATCCCAAAACCGCTCTTTTGGGCGCGGCAGCCCAGTTTGGCATATTCACCACGCTCATAGGCGCCATAGCCCTCGGGTCTGTGCCGTGGCTCGATTTCTCGCTTGCGGATGCCGCATCAATCGGCATTATCGGTGGCGCGGACGGACCGACGGCGATTTTCACCGCATCCCGTCTCTCTCCGGACCTCCTTGGTGCCATTGCGGTAGCTGCGTATTCATACATGGCACTGGTACCGATCATACAACCACCAATCATGCGGGCATTGACTTCGCGCAGGGAACGGGCGATCAAAATGGAACAGCTGCGTCACGTTTCAAGAACCGAAAGGGTCCTTTTCCCGCTTTCGGTTCTCGGAATCTGTATTCTGCTGCTGCCCTCGGCAACACCCCTCATTGGTTCGCTCATGTTCGGCAATCTCCTGAAGGAGTGCGGTGTTGCCGATCGTCTCTCAAACGCGGCACAGCACGAGCTGATGAACATCGTCACCATACTGCTCGGATTATCCATCGGTTCAAAACTCGCCGCCGACAAGTTCCTCACCCTGGAAACCATTGGCATTCTGGTCCTCGGTTTGATAGCCTTTGCAATCGGCACCGCTTCCGGGGTGCTCCTTGCAAAGCTGATGAACGTCGTTTCAAAGAAGAAGATAAACCCGCTGATCGGGGCCGCAGGCGTTTCGGCGGTACCGATGGCGGCACGAGTCGCCAACAGAGTCGGTCAGAAGGCAAATCCAAACAACCATCTTCTCATGCACGCCATGGGGCCGAACGTAGCGGGTGTCATAGGTTCCGCAGTCGCCGCCGGTGTGCTACTCTCCATCGTACCGGCATTCGGCGGTTGATGTCACAAACTGTAAACAACGCGGAGGAAAAGTAGAATGAGTGTCTCATCACTTCTAGCAAACGTACCAATCCCAAAAGTCTGCCCGGTCCGGCAAACCTTCAGCACGGCATCGATTGAAGACCCGGTGGCTGAGTTTTGGGCACAAATGGACAAAGCCGGGACTTTGAAGAAGATCGAATCCGGGATGAATGTGGCCATAGCGGTGGGGAGCCGCGGTATTGAGAACCTCCCGCTCATCGTCAAGCTTACCGTTGAAGCGGTCAAATCCAGGGGAGGGAAACCGTTTCTGTTTCCCGCGATGGGCAGCCACGGCGGGGCCACGGCGGATGGACAAAAGTTGATGCTCGAGGGCATGGGAGTGACCGAAGAGTACACCGGCGCTCCAATCAGATCGACCATGGAAGTGGTACAGCTCGGGGCTGCCTCGGTTGGCCTCCCGGTCCATCTCGACAAGTATGCGAGCGAAGCTGACGGGATTATCGTAATAAACCGGGTAAAGCCCCATGTCGCATTTCGCGGACCCTATGAGAGCGGCATCATGAAAATGCTTGCAATCGGTCTCGGCAAGCAGAGAGGCGCGGAGGTGTGCCACGACGCCGGGTTTGGTTCGATGGCGGAAAACATCCCTTCCATTGGAATAGAGCTGTTGAAAAGATCAAATGTCCTCTGGGCGGTGGCTCTTCTGGAAAACGCCTTTCACAAGACCGCCAAGATCGAAGTGTTGCATGCAGAGGAAATCGAAGAGAAGGAACCGGCGCTTCAGGAAGAATCGAAACAGCTGTGTGCACGGCTCTACTTCGATCAGCTTGACGTATTGATCCTCGATGAAATTGGCAAGGATATCGGCGGCACCGGTTTTGATACGAATATGGTTGGCAGATACCACACGCCGTACGCATCGGGCGGGCCGAGCATCACGAGGATAGCCGCCCTCGATCTGACCGAGCGGTCTCACGGCAACGGAAACGGCATCGGCA
>CAZHXC010000569.1:0-2095 GCA_964536145.1 uncultured Spirochaetales bacterium
CCTGGGTCCGTGGCCGCTAACCCGGTGTGGCCCGCAGCTATCCGTTTCAATGCATAGCCCGTCTCCGTATATGTGGCGTACACTACACCATCATCATCAATAAATCCCGCATAGGCTCCAACCGGATCGTGGGCGATCAGCAAGGAGGTGTCTCCCTCCGGGTTTTTGGCGTACACCGCAAGATTACCGCCGCGATCTGAGGCATATACCACTTTCCCGTTTGACAGCCGGGGAAAAAACTCTCCGTTCCTGTCCGGGCCGGTTACCGGCACGGCAGCCTCATCGTTTACTTCGGCTTTTTTCTCGTCGTCCATGGGTATCGTTTCCAGCGGGTACGACAGGGTCCAGATATCCTGCATGCCCCGAGCATTCATTGTGAAATAAAGGCGGCGTCCATCCTCTGAGAAGACCGGATTGAATATCGTTGACGCGTTCTTTCTAAAGAGGGTTTTCATCTCGCCGTTTTGCCGATTGACCGACACGAGAAAACTCTCGTTTCCGCTTCCGGTAACCGCCACGAGAGAACCATCTGCGGGATTGATGGCCGGGTGCCAAAGACGCTCGTTCGAGGTAATCCGTTCTTCCTGCCGGGTTTTGATGTCGAAGGCAAAAAGATCCGAATACACCGCCGTTCCGGCCGCGGTTTTCATGCTTGAGTTTGAAGAATATACGATGATAGAACCGGAGGGATCTGCGGAGAAGCTCGATGGATCAGTCAGCGCTCTTGTGATGAGTATTTCTTCATCAGCGGTATCGGGATCAAGAAGGACCAGAGCGGGGGGAAGATCGTGAGTGTATCTGTAGGTTATCCACCCGCGCTCGGTTGTTTGCGGGAGATAGTAATCGCCGTATAGCTCCGGGGTGATGCGCTCGGTGGCGTGGTGATTTTCTTCGGTTTGCGCCGCCATCTTCACCTCATCCACCACATCGGCAAAGACGCTCTTCGCACTCTTGCCGGTTACCTTCCTGAAGGCTCTTCCGGGGCCGAAGAAGGGAAACTTCACAAACTCATTGTGTATCTCTTTCACGGCATCGGCCCCATAGACGCGCTTGACATGCTCGTAGATGAGATAGCCTGCAACGTATGGCCGCTGCGACGGCTCGAATACCGTTGAAGAGCCGGCACCGCCGTTGAGAGCATCTCGAAATGCTCCGAATCGCCCCGTCCCCCGGAGGTGAGAACGGTCTCTGCGAGAACACCGGGTCCTTCTACCGCCCACGTAGGCAAAAAAGCACCCTCTATCGCATGCAGTCCCGGGCCAAAAACAGAGGCGAGAGCATGAAAAATCCCCGATTCGTAGTTCAGCTGCACGTAATGGGTGAGCTCGTGAACGAAAACAAGCTCGAGCCAGTCTTCGGTTCTTGGGCCGAACATCGGCCAGGTAGGCCCTTGAACGGTTATTCGGATGTGTGCAGGAAGGGGTGAGTAGTAGTTTGCAGAGATGTCCTGGCGGCCGTCCACCACGCAATGTATCGAATCCGGGTAGGAGCCGTAGATGGCGGTTATCTCTTCATAGCTCTCCTCGGCAATTCCTGCCAGATGCTCGGCCGCCGGTGCATACTGTGGTTCGAATATGAACACAAAGTGGTCGGTTTTGATTTTTCTAAAGCCTTGATAAGGTGCGGGGTCAGCGTTCGCGGTTATACCCGCAAACAGGACGGCAACGAAAAAGGCTGCAGTTGCACCCGTTTTCAAGAACTTCTTTCTCGCTGGATGTTGATTTGGATACCGGTTCATCGATACAAAGATACCTGTTTTCCTTGTGTTTTACCTCCCCAAAACAGGTCAAAATTGGTAATCTGTGCCAAATGTGATGGTCCGGAGAGGCTGGCGGGATGTGATGCTCCGGATCAGCAGAGGAGTGTATCGATGGCGGGTAAGAGATATGAGTCCGATTCCATGGGGCAGGTTGAGCTTCCGGCCGGCTCCTATTGGGGCGCTCAGGCCCAGAGGGCCGCGGAGAACTTTGGCATTTCCGACTTGCGGATTCCCGTTCAGATGATGCGTGCCCTCGCGATTGTGAAGCGAAGCGCTGCTCTGGCAAATCTTGATCTCGGGTTGTTGGATAAGCGTCTCGCGGATGCGATTGTGGTG
>CAZHXC010000569.1:2105-2369 GCA_964536145.1 uncultured Spirochaetales bacterium
CAGGGAAAGATGAACGATCAATTTCCCGTCGATGTATTCCAGACCGGCTCCGGTACATCCTGGAACATGAATATGAACGAGGTCATGGCGAACCGGGCGAATGAATTGCTTGGCAGCGAAAAGGGGACGCGCGATCCGGTGCATCCAAACGACCACGTCAACAAAGGGCAGTCTTCCAACGACGTGATCCCCACCGCCATCAGCATTGCAACCCGTCTCGAGGCGGAAAGGCTGCGGGAGGGGCTCGATTCGTTGAGCGGCGCT
>CAZHXC010000570.1:0-2367 GCA_964536145.1 uncultured Spirochaetales bacterium
CCCGTGGAAGTATTTCCTTGACGGTACCTTTACCACACGGACCGCCTGGGTGAGCGAACCGTACACCGATGAAGATCAAAACTACGGGAAGGGCAAGGAGAAAAGCAAAGTCATGAAAATCCTTGCAAGAAATCTGCGGAAAGGGCGTCAGGCGGCCTTCCACGCCATCGGTGACAAAACCATCAGCGAGTTCATCGATGCTGTGGAAGAGCTCGGCAGGCAATTCCCGGAAGTGAAAACGATGCGGTACAGGCTCGAGCACGCACAACTCATCAGAAGGGAGGACATCCCCAGGCTGAAGGAGAACGGTATCTGTATTGCAGCACAGCCGGCGGCGTTGACCACCCCTGAAAAGGACAGACAGATCCTTGGTGAAGAGAGGGCAAATGAGGCCTATCCCTACCGCTCTTTGATGGATGCGGGGGTCCACCTCTCCTTTGGTTCCGATTATCCCGGCGAGCCGGTGTTCAAACCCTTAGAGATCATGCATCTCGCGGTGAACAGGGAGGGCGGCGAGAGGATTTCAGCCTACGAAGCCCTGCGGTGCTACACATTAGAAAGCGCGTATGTCGAAGGCAGGGAGAATGAGAAGGGTTCCATTGAACAGGGCAAGCTCGCGGACCTTGCCGTGCTTTCCGAAGACCCGACGGCGGTCGACCCCAGCCGCATCAAAGCGATTGAAGTGCTGCAGACGATTGTGGGCGGGAGCGTGGTGTTCGATTCAAGCCGTGATGCTGTCGGTTAGCAGGAAATTGATAATGTTCTGCCAGCGTATACCGCTCCGCTCCACCGGTTGTACCGGATCGAGAGAAACCACCAACTTTGGATAATTATCGGTAATCAGTTCAAGAGCGCCGTACTCCCTTTCGACGGTCGCAGGAGTCGAGAGTAAATAGCACACCTGAATATACAGCCGATCCGATTGACGTTCCGCAATGAAATCGATCTCAATATCCCGATATTTACCAACGCTTACGGAGTACCCTCTCGCCCGAAGATCGAGATAGACGATATTCTCCAGAAGTCCCGATATATCGCTGTCCCTATATCCGATCAGGCCGTGGCGTATCCCGATGTCGGTCATGTAGTACTTGTCGTACAACTCGAGATGACGCAGGCCTTTCAGATCATATCTGCGGCATCTAAATATGAGGTAGGCCTGCTCGAGAAACGAGAGGTAGTTTTGCACCCGCGCAACCGAAACCGTGAGTCGCTGGGCCTTCAAGAAATCGGCAATTCCGTTTGCCGTTGTCGTATTACCGCAATTGTCGAAAAGAAATCTGATAATGGTATCAAGCTGCGCCGGTTCACGGATTTCATGACGATTCACTACATCCTTTAAGACTATCGTGTTGTACAGCGAGTTGAGGTAGGTGTACACCACTTCATCTTCATTTCGCAGATAGTGGATGCCGGGGAATCCTCCGTGACGCAGGAAGCGGTCCCAAGCAGATCGTATTTCGAAGGATTCTGTTTCCAGACCCTGGAAGCGAATGAACTCGGAGAAGCGTAACGGGTATACGGGAACTTCCACATAGCGGCCTGTAATGCGCGTTGCAAGATCCGACGACAGCAACCGGGCGTTCGAGCCGCTTATTGTAATGTCGGCAATCTCCTCGGCAAGGATTGAAGTGACGGCACGTTCCCACTCATGGATATTCTGTATTTCGTCTACAAATAGATAGTTCTTTTGGCCCGACGAAAGATGTTTGCGTACATAGTTGTACAGGTCGCGATAGTCATGAATGGCTTCGAATTCCAGAGACTCCATATTGATAAGGAGAATCCTATTCTTCGACACGCCGTCTGCAAGGAGCTTATCGATAAGGAGTTTGATAATCGAGCTCTTTCCCGCACGGCGTACGCCTGTTATGACTTTGACAAGCGGAGTATTTAGGAAATCGGTAAGGCGCTTCGTATACAGTGGTCTTTCTATCAACATAAGTTTTCTCTATACTAAAACCTCTTCATTATACCGGAAAAGTTTTCTTTATACAACAAACTTTTTACATTGATGAACGCCCGAGTAATCAACAACAAAGAAGCATTTTTTGTATACTCAAAGCTGATCTATGAGCGAGGAAAACCTTCAGTCACCCGAATACTGGGCCGCATTCTGGAAAAAAGCCCAACGGAACTCGATTCTCAGGCAGACTCAGCTCGAGCACCCTGAGAGGTGGCGCCGGTTCTACAACGAGGTGGCAGGGGTCTGGGACCAGATGACCGGCGGCGGAGCGGCGATGGATATTGCCGCCGGCCTCCTATCCGAAGGCGACGATTCTTACCTGAAAGGAAAACGGGTGATCGATGTGGGCTGCGGGGCCGGGCCGCTCTCCGTTGCGCTCGCCCGACGGGGAGCGCGGGTGA
>CAZHXC010000571.1:0-2361 GCA_964536145.1 uncultured Spirochaetales bacterium
ATTACCGAGCCATTTTCATAACAGGCAAGGTTGTTGTGGGAAATACCCACCGCCTGTGACAATCTGCGGTAGGACAGCCCTCGTTCGGCCCTGAGTTTTGAAAGGATTTCCGGCAATTCGCTCATCGGAGCAAGTATTGCATAGTTTTGCGGTAAACGCCACTTGACATACATATAGTACTTATACATACTCTATATATTACTTTTCTTCAAAAGGTATGATAATGACAAAACGTGAAATTCTCTCGTACTACATTGAATCCTGCAGGAAAACACTTGAAGATGATCCACGACCGCAGCGGTTTCTTGGAAAGCATGGTATCAATCACGTCGCATTCGGCGAGAGCATCAATCTCGGTTTTTCTGACGGAAAAACCGCCGAGCGTATCAAAGGCAACGAGCAATTACAGGAGGAAATTGAGAAATCCGGCATTGTGAAGAACGGAAGGGATGTGTTTGCCGGGTCTCTTGTCGTTCCCATTCTCGATGCGAACAAAGAACCGGTCAACATCGTGGGATTCAGCATCAATCTGCGGAAGAAGGAACCGGTGACCTGGTTGGAGTCAGGGTCTATTTTCAACGAAGCGTATCTTTCCCACTGTAAGCAGATGATACTCACCGAAGACCCGATTCATGCTCTCTTCCTCATGCAGGCCGACGTGCATAACGTGACATTCGTATTTGGTGATGAGCGGAAGTACCTTCACCTCTGCCAGGAGCATCGAATTCGCGAAGTGGTGTTCACTTACGAGGGTAATGCCCGGCTTTTATATGAAATGACAACAAGCGGTATCTCCGCGTCCCGGGTCACCCTCGATTTTGACCGGCTCGTGGCGGAGAAACCAACGAAAGGCGAAATCGAAGCGCTCCTTAAGCAAAAAACCGGCAATTCTGGAGGGATATATCCGGATGATACGATCCAGGAGATAGAAGGCGGCTTCCTGTTTCGTTTTCCACTTCTCACGTATCGAGTGCTCGGAAGCTTTTCCGATTCTCAGACGACGTTGCGGGTCAATATCCGGGCAATGAGGGATGAAAAGATATTTTTGGACTCTATCGATCTTTTCAAGAACCGCGATCGGCAGAACTTTATCTACAATATAATTGAGCGGTTTGACATCCGCGACCAGATGCAGGTCGAGCAGGATCTGAATACTATCATCTCGGTACTAGAGAAACACAAGGAAAACGGGCGGGGAGCAGAGCAATCCGGCGGCGTCACGCTGACCGAACAACAGCAAGCGGTCGGCCTGGAGTTCCTGAAGTCGAAGGATCTCTGCAGCCGCATTGTCGCCGACTATGAGGAGCTCGGATATGTCGGCGAAGAGAAGAACAAGCTGCTTCTCTATTTGATTATGACCTCGCGCCTGATGGATTCACCCCTTCATGCGCTGATTCTGGCGAGAAGTGGAGCCGGTAAAAGCAGGCTGGCTGAAATCACCGCGGAGCTCTGCCCGCCTGAAGAAGTGCAGAATATCAGCGATCTTTCGGAACAGTCGCTCTATTACTTTGGCGAGGATGATCTGAAGCACCATTTCATACTCATCGGAGAACGGCAGGGATCGCAGGCAGCCGAATATCCGCTACGAGAGCTCATCTCGAGAAAGTCGATTGCCAAGGCCATCCCGATGAAAGATCCGACGACAAACCAAATCAAGACGGTGGTTATCAAGGTAAACGGGCCGGTGTCGCTGGTGGAAACGGCGACGGATAATTCGGTCATCCACCCTGAAAACTTAAACCGCTGTTTTGTCGTCGGTATCGATGAATCCGAAGAACAGACGTTCAACATCCACGAGTTACAGCGAGAAAGCCATACCGTCGACGGCTATCTCAAAGCGCTGAGGCAGCGGGAGATCCTGAATCGCCATATGTATGCCCAGCGGATGCTCCGATCGGTGCAGGTGTTTAATCCGTTTGCAAAGTTGCTTTCATTCCCGACGGCGAAATTGCGCTCGCGCCGGGACAATGAGAAGTTTCTCCGGTTGATCTCGGCCATCTGCTTTCTGCACCAGTGCCAACGGCCGCTGAAAACGCTGGATGTAGAATCGGGAGAACAGATCGAGTACATCGAATGCAGCATCGATGATTACCGGATAGCCTATGAGCTTCTCTCCGACGGCGTCCTCGAAAACACCCTTGACGATCTACCGGCTCCGGCAAGGAAGCTGCTTGATCTCATCAAGAAGTATCTGGAGAAGCGTTCGAAGTCCGAAGGTATGCCGGCCGACAGGATCGTTTTTGAGCGGAAAGATATTCGTGAGTTCACCTCCTGGTCGTTTGCTCAGGTAAGGAACAACTTCCGGTTCCTGAAAGACTACGAGTACATCCGCCTGATCAAGGCGCAAAACGGCCTTGCGAA
>CAZHXC010000572.1:0-2357 GCA_964536145.1 uncultured Spirochaetales bacterium
CGAGGATCGTAGTGGTCGGTAAGCTGCCCGGCAACCTCCTCTACGCCAACTTCGTGCAATCCGTTGCTGTCAAGGATACGGCGGGCCAAGTCTGCGCCACTCAATCCGCTGCGGGTACTCACTTTGCTGTATTTTGTATAGGTGTTACGCACCATCGATTGCGCAACAAAACCAAGGACTATCGCCGGAATCAATAACCACCAATACTGAAAAAAGTATACCATTGCTCCTCCCTCTCAATAAAATAACCACTGAAGTTGCGAAGTCAAGCTGAGGATTTGGATGGTCTGCTTGTGTAATTCCTATCCAAACCATCACTACGGCGGGTATATGTTACTGATCCGAAAACTGTGGTCACCGGTGGTTTCCCGGCGTTAACAGGGCAAAACCGGCATTATTGTCGTTATTGAGCCTCGCGAATGGGCAAAACCGTGGATTACCACAGAATTCGGATCACTACCCAAATGGCACGAAAAATGCAAATTATGAAGTAGGCACATATGAGAAAAAAGAATGTAGCATTCGTCTTTTCCGGCGCCGCGGCCCGAATTGCACAACAGGCTGTGCTCATGAGGTATCTGGTACAGGGCAAGGCGTTCAAAGGCTGGAAACCGATTATCCCGAAGGTTCTGGCCGGTGCGAGCTCCGGTGCAATCAGCGTTGTTGCATTAAATGCCATCCTTATTTCAGAAGGGCTCGTAGGAGGCAAACTGAAGGGCAACTTTTCCTGGACCGATTATGAAGATATCATCACGTGTCTCGACAGGAAGAATGTATATAAGGCGGGAGGAATTCTCCGCAGAGCGCTGGAAGTTGTGGGGGATGACGCTCTTTTCGACACCCAACCGCTGCGAGAATTGCTCGAGGATACGCTCGTAACCCGCTTAGGCCTGCAAAAGCTTGGGGATCTTCCGATTAAGTCCTACATATCCGTCGTGGAGCAGAAAACCGGTACGACACACCGCCTCAGCAGTAAGGACCATCCCAATTTACCGCTTGTGGATGTGCTCATGGCTTCCGCTGCCATCCCCGTTCTTTTTCCGCCGGTCGATCTTACTCTGCCCGGCAACAACAAGAAAACCGCCTGTGTGGACGGCGGAACGGGACCGGATGTGATTCCCGTCGATGCGATCTACAGAGATCGTTACGATGCGGTCATCCTCATACGACCGCAATCTTTCAATCCGGAAAAGGAGTGGTTCAGAAATCCTCCGTTCGCCGACGTGCGGATTGTAAATAATACGATCAACAACTTCATGTATATCGAAGAAGCCCTAATGGAGTATGCCTTTCACCGGGCCGTGTGGCATGACGGCGCACGTGTCTACTGCTATGTGCCTGATCTCGAATACAACCATTGGCCACTGGATTTCGGAAGCGGAGAAAATCAGCTGGAAGAGACGGAGAAATGGGCGGATCTGAACAGCAGCCGCCCAAAGCCTGTCAAGGAATGCATCTGATATCAGCAATCCGCGCCTCTCTGGCATACATCTTGCAGTACTTCTTATGGGAGAGAACGCATGAACACAGAAGAACATACATTCAAAAATCAAAATGGCGAGCAGCTCGCCGGCCGGTTGGATCTACCCGGCGACGGCTCCCCCACAGCCTACATCCTTTTCGCCCACTGTTTCACCTGTTCGACCAATCTGACACCAATAAGGGATATTGTAAAAAACCTCACCGACGAAAGGCTGGCAGTTTTCAGTTTCGATTTTACCGGATTAGGGAAGAGCGAAGGCGATTTTGCCGAAACGAATTTCTCAACCCGAACCGCGGATCTGGTAGCAGCGGCTCGATATATGGAGAAGGAAATCGAACCTCCTCAGGTGATGGTAGGCCATTCGCTTGGGGGCACGGCCTGCCTGTACGCCTCCCGCGAGATCGATTCGGTACAGGGGGTTGCGACTATAGCTGCAATCGCGGATCCCGAAGAGATGATAAGGCTTCTCGGTGATGAGGCAGAAAGAATTGAGTCTGAAGGCTCGGCGGAAGTATCGATCGGGGCAAAGTCCTTCCGGCTCACAAAACAGTTTTTAGACGACCTGAGAAGCCAGCCACCGGAGCAGTGGCTCGGTGATCTCAAAAAAGAAGTACTGATCCTTCACTCACCAACCGACAATGTTGTGTACATAAAAAACGCCGAGAAAATTTTTGGGGCGGTGAACCATCCTAAGAGCTTCATCAGCTTGGGCGAAGCCGATCACCTTTTGACCGAGCGGAACGACAGCGCCTATGCAGCGCGGATGATAGCCGCGTGGGCACGTAAGTTCACACCGGCCTACGAAGGTAAACCCATCGAATCGGAAGGAGAGCTCGTTGCCCGTATCGGCACGGAGAAGTATGTCGTCGACATG
>CAZHXC010000573.1:0-2349 GCA_964536145.1 uncultured Spirochaetales bacterium
CGGCGAGCAAGTCCTATGTGACGGCAAAGGAAAAGGCGTGCGAAGAAATCGGTATTTACTCCGATGACAATCGTCTGCCGGCAGACACCTCGCAGGAAGAGTTGATTGCACTGGTCGAGAAGATGAACGCGGACCCGGCGATTGACGGCATCCTGGTACAACTGCCCCTGCCTTCCCATATCGATGAGCAGGAAGTGCTCATGCATGTTTCCGATAAGGATGTCGACGGGTTTCACCCGATGAATATCGGCAAGATGGTTCTTGGGCAGGAATCGGTACTGCCCTGCACCCCCAACGGGGTTGTCGAGATGCTCATCCGAAAAAACGTCAAAATCGAAGGCGCTCACGTGGTAGTGGTGGGCAGGAGCAACATTGTAGGGAAACCGGTTGCAAACATGCTCGTACAGAAGAACCGGCGCGGAAACGCCACGGTCACCATGTGCCACACAAGAACCAAAGACCTGAAAGCACAGACCCTGCAGGCGGATATTCTCATCGCCGCAGCGGGACGGCCGGAGATGATCACCGCGGAGATGGTAAAAGACGGCGCTGTGGTGATCGATGTAGGGGTAAACCGGGTAGAAGATTCGACGAAGAAACGTGGTTACCGGCTCGTCGGAGATGTTGCGTTTGAGGAAGTTTCGCAAAAAGCCTCAATGATCACTCCCGTGCCCGGCGGTGTCGGGCCGATGACCATAACGATGCTCCTGAAGAGCACCGTCAATCTTTCGAAAAAGCGGCTCAAGTAAGCTGTAAGCCCAAAGCCGGACAGATACAAAGATGCAACACACATTGACAGTTACCACCGGAGATACCGATAAACAGGTGAAATTCACACCGGGAAAGAGCCTGTATGAGATTCTTGCCCCCGAACCGAATATCGAGCTCGACGCGCCCTGCGGCGGTAAGGCGAAATGCGGGAAGTGCAAAGTCACCGTCTTAAGCGGCGGCGTATCCGAGCTCACCGACACCGAGCGGGAGCTCCTCTCAGCGACGGAAATCGAACGCGGCGTCAGACTCGCCTGCCGTACTTTCCCTCAAGAGGATGTAGGGATACGGGTGCGCGAAGCCTCGGAGGCACATATAGCGGCATCCGGGCTGGAGTACACGGTGGACGTGCTCCCGAATGTCCGGAAAACCACGCTGCATCTCACCGAACCTGCCCTGTCGGACCAGCGTGACGATTTTTCCCGTCTCACCGAGTCACTGGAAGGTGTCACAAGGATCCCTCTCGCCGAGCTCCGCAAGCTGCCCGCGCTTCTCAAAGACTCGGAGTTTACGGTTACCGCTGTTCATGACAGAGAGAGCATATTGACCGTCGAGCCGGGAGAGACAGCGGACAGCAACCTTGGCATCGCGGTGGATATCGGGACAACCACCGTGGTTGTCTACTTAGCAGACCTCACCACCGGGAAAATAATCGGTACGGTTTCTGCACTCAACTCGCAAAAGCCGTACGGACAGGACGTTGTCACCCGCATAGGCTACACAATCGACAATCCCTCGGGCACCGCTGAGCTACAACGACGCATCATCGGTCAGATCAACACCCTGATAGAGCAGGTAACGGCGAAACACGGGGTTACCCCGGATGCGGTATACTCGATGGTTCTCGCGGGAAATGCCACCATGCTGCACCTTGCTTCCGGATTGCCCACGAGAAACCTCGCCGCCTCTCCCTTTATTCCGGTGGCGAAACGCGGCATGAGCTACCGGGCAGGTGACTTTGGTTTTCGTATAAACGGTAGTGCAAAGGTCTACCTCCTCCCCAGTATTTCCGCTTACGTTGGGGCGGACATCGTTGCCGACATCCTCTCGAGTGGACTCCACAAGGATAAGGCGACCGCACTGCTTATCGATGTAGGCACCAACGGAGAAATCGTGCTCGGAAGCTCAGACGGTATTCTCTGTTGCTCGACTGCGGCGGGCCCGGCTTTCGAAGGGGCAACTATCAGACATGGCATGGGAGGGGTGAGCGGTGCGATAAACACCGTGAAGCTCAATGACGGCCGCATCTCCTACACCACCATCGCCGACGCTCCGGCCGCCGGTATATGCGGCTCCGGAATAGTCGACGCCATGGCGCTGTTGCTCGATTGCGGCGTGGTTGATACTTCCGGGAAAATGCTTACCGCCGAAGAGGCAGCAAATGACGCCGGCGCGTGCGATCTGGCGGGCAAGCTTACTGCCCACGACGAACAGCCCGCCTTCACCCTCGCCGATGCCGCCCGGGCAGAAGCGGGAGAGCCGATACTCCTCATCCAGAAAGACGTTCGCGAGGTGCAGCTTGCCAAGGCGGCGATTGCGGCGGGTGTGGCGACGCTGCTTCTAAAAACCGGGAGGAGTGTC
>CAZHXC010000574.1:0-2348 GCA_964536145.1 uncultured Spirochaetales bacterium
GTGTGTCTGAATCGTAGACTACAATCTCCCGGTTCTGGAGAAACGAAGCCAGCCTCGTCTGGGCAACCTCAACCATACCGGGTACGATGGTTTCCCGCACCCGCTCAACTGCAACAAGATTCACCACCAGCGATGCTTCCACCACAAACGAGTCGTTACCAGGGGTGACATTGAGAAGACACACCGGCTGGTTGTAATATCTGGTACGGGCGAAAAAGAGAGCCCAGGCGACCTTTGCCGCGACACCGCAACCCGCGAGATCGCGAAAGGGATACCCCGAGTCTTCCATCTTTGGATTGATGATCGCGTATGCCGGAGGCAATACGGCCCCGGGATTGTGATGGTCGATGATAATGGTATCGACGCCAAGTTCGTTTCCCCGGGCTATCTCTTCATTATTCGAAATACCGCAGTCCACCGTGATAAGCAGCGTTCCGTCGGAGGCGGCAAACTCCTCCACTACCGTGCAGGTGAGCCCGTACGGGTCGTCACCCAACGGCAATCGCCATTCAGCCGCAATTCCGACGGCTGCCAGCGCCTCAACCATGATAACCGTAGCCGCAATACCGTCTGCATCACGGTCTCCAAAGACAAGCACCTTCTCCCCCTCGTCTTTTGCCTGCTGAATCCGCTCAACTACGGTGTCCATTTCGTTGAACAAAAAAGGATTGTGCAGCAACTCGAACCTGTCGCTGAGGAAATAGCCTATTTCGTCAGGATCCGTGATATCGCGTCTTGTAAAAATCGATGCGGTAAGAAGATCGATACCGTACCGGCTGGAGAGTTTTCTGACGTCGGTTGGATCAATTGTCGTCTTGTGCCAGTTTTTGTCCATGAAAAGCCAGGAACACTTTGGATGAAATCCGCCGCTTTTTCAAGGGGAACGCGCCGTTATTCCGCTGGTGCACGCGCATCACTCTGCACTCTCTGAAAGAGCCTTAGCATACAGCCGTCTGTATTCGGCGCCCCCCTGATGAAGGATCGACCGGTAAAGAACAACCTCATCGAGGGCAAAACGCTCCCCTGGTATGTCCACCCCACCAAAATCGAGAAACGAGCGCCGGCCCCGTTTTGCCCTGCCGAGTGTGATATGGGGGAGATATCTCCGGTTGCTCTCATATTCGGGGTGCGTGTTGCACAGCTGTCGATACACCTCCCGGCACCACTCCGCGCCTTCTCCAAGGCCTGCATACACCACTCTCGGTGCGCCTTTTGGCGGAAACTGTCCCAGGTTGCCGAGAGCCGCAGCGGTATCCCGCACACCGGAGAGTGAATCAATTGCTCGCTTCGCGCGTTCCGTTTCAGCTTCATCGATATCACCGAGAAAGAGCATGGTTATGTGATAGTTTTCCGGAGGAACCCAGCTGACTCCCGGCGCCATGTCACGAAGAGGCGCAATCCTGTCATGCAGGGTTGCCGCAAGCTCTCCCGGAATCGGTATGCCCAAGAATACTCTCATAAAACTCCCCCTGCGAGCGTCTTCAACGGACCGCCAATGACGTGCTGAGCGATTGTGAGCATTGCACGTTTCAGCTCTCGTCCGGATGCGGTATCGAGGTCCACCTTGAGCTTCTGATCAACCGGTTTCCCTCTTGCGTAGGCGAGACAGCGGCGAGCGCCCACGGTAAGAACCGGCAACCCGTCGCACGCGCAACGTCGACAGTATATCGATCCGCCGTCACCCACATACCACTCACTTACCTCTTCAAGCTTCCTGCCGCACCTTGCGCAGAAGGAAAAATCGGGAAGATACCCGAGGAGGTCTACGTATTCGAAGAGGAACAAGGCGAGTGTCACGTCGTTTCTCTTTACCGGGGATCTGTCGAGAAGCTCCATCGCGTCACAGCAGAGGCCGTAGACCTCGCCAAAATCACCGCCGCCGGCATATGTCCGCAGGACCATCTCAGACCACAACGATGCGATGTAGAATTTCTCGAGATCCGTCCGAAGGCTATCATAATACGAGATCGGCTCTACCTCGGTAATCTTGTAGCTCGAGCTGACGGGGTTGTGATAGAGGGAGATGAGCGATCGTGAAAAGACCTCCGTCACCCCGCCAAGTTTGCTCTTTCCTTTGTATGATCCGTGGGCTATCGCATTCAGCACACCAAGATCAGGTGAGAGGAGTGTCACCGATTTATGTATCTCTCCAAAACGGGTGTTTTTTAGAATCAGCCCTTCAGTTTTGACGTTTCTCGCCATCAGCGAATATGATAGCGCATGCGGGAACACTATTGAAGATAGCCGGTGAAATTATTACTTTACACATATCCAAATACAAATGATAAGACGGTGACCATGAGTGACAGAAGTAACAACGAAACTACCATAGCCGGCAATCAGATATT
>CAZHXC010000575.1:0-2340 GCA_964536145.1 uncultured Spirochaetales bacterium
TTGATAAGCGTGGGGGAACTTCCAGCGACCATTTTCCGCATTACCGCTTGACTCAGCTGGTCCTCGCACACTATGTAGAGCGTCATCAATCAATCCTGGAATTGAAGAGTGAGCTGACCTATTCCCGGAGCCTCCGTTAGAGGAAGAACGACTTCTGCCGCAGATAAGCCGGATTCGAGCAATGTTCTCACTTCGTCAAGCGTGACGGCATTCGAAGCTGTTGTACCCTCCGAAGCAGGTGTAAGGACAATGATTTCTTCAGCCGCGATACCTTTATTATTGAGCAGATCGTAACTGTGGGTGCTCAATATGACCTGACGTTTTCCGGATTTCCTTTTTTGCATAAAATGAATTAATTCGGCAAGCCTGCTTACGACCCCTGAATGCAGAGACAATTCCGGCTCCTCCAACAATAATGGCTGACTGCCGTTCAACATCGAATAGAAGAGACCGATCATGCGCAGCGTACCATCGGAAAACTGTTCTTCATTTTGTCTTGCTCCATGGGGCCGCCAGTGTTCATAAATAGCTTGGAGATGAGGTACGCCCATTTTATCTTTTTCGAGTGAAAGATTTTTTAAATAGGGCACAGCAGATTTCAACGCCGATTCTATTTTTCTCAACTGCGAATCTCTCACCTTTTTATTCATTTTGCTCATTTTGTCGAAAAGATCCCTTCCGTAGAACTCTTCAGCTGATACCTTGTTCTGAAAGGACTGCGGATTTCTTATTATCTGAGGAATAATATGTTGATAATCGATCGCTTTAAAAAAATCGGCGAGTTCCCGGAAATTGGAGTTTGCTGTCGGTTGTTCAAGATGCGTGTAGTGTTTCAGTTCATCATCCCTTTTATCAGGTTCATCAGGACGATCCAGTTGTAGTTCTCCGTTCTTCCAGACTTTCTCGTATCGTATAATAGCCCTTGTCTCAGCTACCGCCCCTCCGCCTTTCTGGGTCAAACCTATGGCATATTTCCAGGATGGTCCTTTCTTATCGGTTTCACATATTTCTATCTCAATTTCAACATCCGTTCTGGAGCCTCTCGCGAACAGGCAGCGTATTTTGGAGAGTCGGCCGCGCAGCTTGACTGCTTCCTGCAGCCCGCCGCCTTCCCGGGCCACATCTCGCAAAAACCTCAACACATCAAGAAGGTTTGATTTACCAGAAGCATTTGGCCCGACTATAAATGTTCTTTGAGCAAGCTGAACATCCACGGTAGAAAAATTTTTCCAGTTTGTGAGTTTTAATCTGCTAATATACATAGGTATTTCTCCTCTCATTAGTAGGGGTGGCGCCGTCTTTCATTTCGCCGTGACTTCATCTTGACATAGTCAAAGGCTTTTGATAGTCACACGAGCCTTGCTTGAGAATGTGACTTCGCTTTTGCCGGACGACAATCCACCTGTTTTTCCTGAGCGCATGGATGGCTTTCACATAGTACTTGGTGCGAATCTTGCTCATATGGTAGGATCCATTTCCGCGGCTGGGGCGTAAAGAACCATATTGTCCTCAACAGGTTCCAAGCAAAGCTTTATCGCCTCCCGGATGTTTTTCAGCGCGTCTTCTCGTGTGTCCTCCTCGCTGATGCATCCCGGCAATAACGGCTGTGAATCCGCTCTCTTCGCTGGGCTCAAGAACGATCTTGATATTCATCGTGATGCCTCCTTGGATAAGGTCTCATAATAACTTTGAATTGCAGTCGTATCATCTTTTACCCTCCGTCCTCCACCGCCCCAGAACGTCTCGGCCTTTGGGCGTGACCCGGTAGCGCTGCTTGCTGCTGCGTGGTTTGTCGGGGATCGTCATCTCGATCAATCCAAGATCGATGAGTTTCGACAGGCTGTTCTTGAAGTTCCCGGTGCGGGTTTCATACCCTACAGCATCGAGGAGATCGTTGCTGCCGGCAGGTCCGCTCTCGCATGTAGAAAGCTTCTGGCGTTCTATAGCGGAAAGATTGACTTGGGCCTTTACATGGGCGCCTTGTCTCTCATGGGCCTTCTTCCGCACAAACTGCACTTGAAACGCTTGCGCCACTTCCTGAAGAACCAGCTCGATCTCGGGATAGCTCTCCAGCTCAGCCCGCATCCTGCGTATGCCGGTGCCCCACGCCTCGATGAGCCCTAGTTCCTTGAAAATAGGCGCCAGGACACGATTGCGAATCTTAGATCGGCCGGTCCCGAGCGCCTCAGGCACAAGGGTATCCGGAAGCGGCCCCGGGTTGGTAATTTCCAGCATGTCATCAAAGATTACGACCTTGATGTCGCTGCCGGTGATGGAATAGTCACGATGTACCACCGCGTTCGTCACTGCTTCCCGGATCGCCTCCAGGGGATACTCCCA
>CAZHXC010000576.1:0-1000 GCA_964536145.1 uncultured Spirochaetales bacterium
GACGCTGAAAAACGCCTCAAAGAGCATGAGTGCTTTGACTGGTGGTTTTGCCACAAGAAGCTGTAGGCAAAGCTGCGCCGAGGACCGTGTCAGGCTTATGATCCGCCGGCCGTCTCCGGCGGACCTTTTTCAGATTACCTGTAGACCTGGTCTCCCGAGCTGGATTCTCCGATAATTCGGATGACTCCCTCACCGGCCGCAAGCCGCTTCTCGCCGCGAAGATCACCTACCTCGAGGCTGCCGCTCGAGCTTGTAAGCCTAAAGGAAAGATCGTTCAACTGGTTTGAGAGATCCATATCGATACGTCCGGAGCCTGTTTCAAATGAGCTGTCATCAGTAATCCGCGCATCTTCACCTGCGATATCGCCTGAGGAAGTCTCAAGATTGAGAGCACCGTTGGTTGCGCTGAGAGTTATTGTGCCGGAGCTCGACGACGCATTGATGTCACCTTCAACAGCCGAAAGCCGGATATCTCCGGACGATGCGGAAAGGTTTACGCTACCGCGTACGTCGATCAGCTCGATACGTCCGGACGAGCTTTCCGCCCGGATATCTCCGTCAACCATTCCAACGTTGATATCGCCTGAAGAGTTCTTTACTCGAAGATCGGATTGAATATTCGAAATCGAAATATTCCCCGAGGACGACTCCGCCGCCAAACTCCGGGAGTTGATGTTTCGAATAAAGACCTCGCCTGTAGAGCTTCTGACATCGAGCTCGGTGTCTCCGGGAACTTCGAAATAGAGGCGGCCGGCCTTCCGGAATGCAAACGGAGAGAAGCGTTTCTCCACCCGGACTTGAAGGACATCACCCCGTCGTTTGTGCTTTACCAGTACATTCCGGGGTATGTCCTCTCCCCATGCGGTCACCTTCGATCCCGCCACTCCGTTCACTTCAACATTCAAAAGCGACGCTTCCACCTCCAACACTCGTATTCCTGATTCTTCTATCCGTTCAAATTGCGCCGATGCCGGCGCATAGGCGGCGCAGAGAAATAGAA
>CAZHXC010000576.1:1010-2324 GCA_964536145.1 uncultured Spirochaetales bacterium
CATAGCTTTTCATTCCTGGAGATATCATGTCTTCCTCCGAGCACAATAACCCGACTGCTCAATGCCGTTTGACCGGGCTCATACGGTGTATGTCATAACAGAGCGTATTGTGTTACTCTACTGTTACTCGTAATTCCAAAGTTGAGGGAGATGCTCATGAACGACTATATTGCCTATTGTGTGAAGTGTAAACAAAAACGCCCGATGCAGGACGTCCAGATCTTGACGAACGAAAAAGGCCGTCGTCAGGCAAAAGGGAAATGCTCGGTTTGCAACACAAAAATGAACCTGTTCCTGAAGTCGGAGAAATAGACTTTTTCCAGACGCCCGCATGCGGCAGAACAAGGAAATCTCATGAACAACGAATCGGCAGGATCGGGACACTACATGACCCCTGTAGTCGTCTTTGATCTGTACGGCACATTGATACTCACCCACCAGAGCGGTAAGGCATGGACGGCGTGGCAGGAGCATTTAGCGGAGTATGTGCGGCGATTGGGTGGTGATGCTAAGGCCGATACGGTTGCCGAGCTTCCCGCCGATTTCTGGGATGATGATCACTCAGCCGACACAAGCGCCACCGTCTTTGAACGCAGATTGAAAAAACTGCTGGATCGTCTTTCGTTGACCGTATCTGCCGATGAGCTCCGGTTGCTTGCAAACGGTCTTTGCGATGTCTGGCAGGAGGGAATGCATTTCGATCCGGCGATTTACGAGATACTACCACTGTTTGAAGGACGCACAGGTCTGGTGACCAACTTCGATCACCCGCCTCATGTGCGAAAGTTACTGAAAGAGAACGAACTGGCTGGGTTTTTCAAATCGGTCATCATCTCCGGGGAGACGGGCATCCTGAAGCCTGACCCGGGCATGCTCATAGCAGCATGCCGGGAACTTGACTGCCTTCCGAGTCAGGCGGCCTATGTCGGAGACTCGATTGTAGATTATGAAGCCGCAAAGGGTGCCGGGATGAGACCTGTTCTGATAAAACGGGAGGGACAGATCACCCCATGGGGTCGCCGAGGAGGTTTGACGCCTCCTTTTGATATTGCACATTATATCACAGAAAGAGCGGAACTTGGTGAGTTGGAAATAATACAGCACCTCACCGAGATACCGGCTCTGATGCAAAAGCAGTAGGAGCAGGTGGACCGGGAGTTACGAAGTTTAAAAAGAACTATCAAGAGCTTTGACAGGCTCAACGCAAGAATAAAAAGGGGCACCATACCCTCGAAGACCGGACGCCGTATGTGGAAAAGTGTGGTGCTTCTCTTTTCGGCGATCCTGCTGTTTGCCGTGCTCCTGCCCCCCTTT
>CAZHXC010000577.1:0-2323 GCA_964536145.1 uncultured Spirochaetales bacterium
CGTTGATCGTGGTCGCCGAGCTTCGGGCAGGATTCGCCGTAGGATCGCGGGGAGAGGAGAATCAACGTATTTTCGAGCAGTTCCTTTACCGACCGCGCGTGGAGGTGCTGTTGCCGACGGTCGAAACAACCCGCCACTACGCGTATCTGTACCGTCAGTTACGGGCGGCTGGAACTCCTATTCCTACGAATGATCTTTGGATTGCAGCACTCGTGGTTCAGCACGAGCTCACGCTGTTCAGCCGGGACGCGCATTTTGACGCGTTGCCACAGATTCCTGCAATCACCGGAACTATCTGAGGAGCCATTCTTGCCGATTTCGACCTTGCTCGTTATCTTTGTGTCCGGAACGGCCGGAATGAATGCCGGAACAAAGGCGGTGATGAGCGGCTGCAGCTCTTCGAGATTCTGAGAGCTGGAATTGGCATCGAATCAGGTCTCTATCCGGGATGCTTCGTGCATGTGACGCCTTCGTTCGTAATTCCCCGGAATGGAGTTTGTGAAACAGGACTATGCCAAACCGCTTCCGTTTGAAGACGGGTGCGTGGATCTCCTTATCTCCCAGTATGCGGGATTCGTCAGCGAAAGCTGCGCGCGATACGTGAAGCCCGGATAAGGAATAGAAGACAAGTCCCGCAGTCGAGGTGGAAAAACCGCGAACTCTCTGTGTAAGATGACAAAGCATCGGTTTATAGAGGAGCCCATGGTATGAAGATAGGAAGAAACGCTCCGTGCCCCTGTGGGAGCGGAAAAAAGTACAAGCACTGCTGCATGGATGCCGACGGGCAACGTGCGAGGATGGGCGACCGCGAGCAAAAGGCCGGGGCCAGGACCCAAGGCGACATCGGGATCGACGAGATCAAGCGGATGATGGCTGAGCAGGCAGGGTTCTCTTCGGTGGCCGAGCTCGACGCCGCCATGCGCGAGTTTGAAGCCTACTGTGAGAAGTTGCCTGACGATATTCCTGCTCCTACGTTCATGGAGTACCTTGGGCGTGCGAACCGGGCCACGCAATTCCAGAAGAGTCTCGCCGACGATGCCGGCAACCGTGTCTTCTCCGATCGTGAGGAGGTTCAGGAATATCTGAACAAACGCATGCAACAGGAAAACGAGTCTCCGGTTGACGATTTCGAAGGGCTTACACCAGCGGAAATGCACTCGATTCTCAACGGAACGATGCGTGACAACGAATGGCTGGTCACAGTTTCTGATGATCTTACCGCAGGAGCGGCGCTGTCGGCGGACATAATCATTATCATGCGGTTTGTCCTCGAGTACCACGTGGACCATGGCGGCGAGATTCGCCTCACTTCCCGGGGAAACTTTCCCAAGAACCTGTGCAGGAGCTATCTGGAGAAACACGACCACCGGTACCGCCGCGGGGATCCGGTTCCCATCGAGCTGAATATCCGGGAATTGTTCTCCGCTCACGAAACACTTCTCGATATGGGCTACATCGACGAGTCCGCAGACAAGTCCTGGATCACTACCGAAGGTGTGGGCGTGTTATCCGGCAGGCAATGGGCACGAGCCTTCAAAGACGTCTTGCGGTACGTGTTGGATGAGGCGGACTGGATCTACTGGCTGGACGAAGCGCTGCAGATCGAGCACTTCCAGATCGTCCAGCGCGCCGCACTCTTTCTGTTGTACCTTCTCAAGCAGCATCCGGAAGGCACGGTTGCAGAGTATTTCGATCGCTTCATCCGGGCCTTCCCCGCGTTTGCCGAACCTGCTCAGGGTGAGGAGCGGATCGTCGCCTGGCTGGGTGTGAGCTTCGCGACGCTGTTCTTCGAGTATTTCTGCTCGCTGTTTGGATTAGTCTCACTTACCGCGAATGAGGACGACGATCCTATTGCACCCGATGCACGGTATGAAGTCACCGACCTCTTTCGGCAGACATTTCGGTGGAAGCGATAGGCGCCCACGAACTCTCTGAAAACTTGACGTAGAGATATCGCTTTATTGTCTTTTTTGGTGTCTTCGCGAAAGGTCTTTCTGCGATCCGCACTTTCGCGAGCTTTGAGAAAGCGTTGAGATGGCTGTTGACCTTTTGCAGCAGATCCTGGGTGTATTCGGCTACATATTCAGAGACCTGCTTGGCCCCTTCTTTCAGGTGACTTACCGATTCGGTGAGCGCTTCTTTGTCGATACTAACAAGCGCGACGATTTTACCGTCATCCTGGAACACAATTGATTCTTCAACGTAATCAAACTGATTTATTACCGATTCGATAGCTTCCGGGTATATGTTTTCTCCGCTTGCGCCGAGTATCATCGTTTTTGCCCTTCCCCGGATGTAGAGATACCCTTCTGAGTCGAAAACA
>CAZHXC010000578.1:0-2319 GCA_964536145.1 uncultured Spirochaetales bacterium
TCGCCGGCGCCCTCCCCGGTTCGGTGAGCGCACGCACCACATAACCGCGATCGAGAAGCTCGTAGACGATGTTCGTGCCGAGAAATCCGTCACCTCCGGTAACAAGAACGCATTTACTCATCTCGTGATTCACCTCGCTGCAAAGACATCAACCGTTGCGTCTTCCGAACACTCTTCTGAAACCGTAGTTGCCGCTCTTCGTTTTCTTTTTTGGCGATACTTGATGCGGCAGCCGTACCGAACCGTCGAATAGCCACACCACATAGGAAAGCTCGTTTTTCCGGTTGCGTATTCCGACGAGCGTGAGTGGATCTTCCGCCTCCTCTACTTCGACAGGGGTGTTGCTCCGGTCAAGCTCAACCACGGAATCCCTGAACGGTACGTCCGGAAAGAGCTGAGCCACACTTCTACTGATAATATCGGATCTCGCGCTTTCACTCTCTTCGATATAGCGCCTGCTGACGTACACTATGTGTCCCTGAACATCGGTGGCAATCAGCGGTATATCGACATTATCAACAAAAAAATCCGCAAGGCTCGATAAAGCGCTGATTTTCAAAGTCTTGCGTTCGTTCAACGAGTTGAGCGTGAAATAGAGCTGGGTTATCTTTTCGCCGATAGAGCCCAGTTTCCTCATGCTCACCTCCGGAGAGAAGTCGCCCCGCTTATTGAGCTCGATTATCTTGTCGAGCTCCCGGTAGAGAGACATGGTTCGCCAGGCCACGATGATGAATACGAGAAGGATAACCGCCGCTCCCGTAATCGAGATATAGAGGATGCGCTCACCTATTGTCTTCAGCGCCGGCTCTTGCCCCGCCTGTTGTCCCGTGGCTTCTCCACCGTTTTGCCCGGCATCTTGCCCGGTGGCGCCACCGCCGAGCGCAACGTAACCATAGACGCCGACGGCTACTATCGCCACGGTAAATAGTACGCAGAGGAACACGGCAATGTTTCGTCCTACCAGTATCACGGCTGTATCAATGGTCCCTTAATGCATCGATGTCTTCATTTTTTCCGACCACAAGCAGCACATCGTTCTCTTCAATAATATCCTCGCCCCCGGGAAAGAGGACCTGTTCATTGCGGACCGAATTACCGGTTTCGTCTATCGACAGGGTTGTACGGGTAATCGCTATCACGTTCACGCTGAGCCTCTCACGCAGGTTCAGTTTGCTGAGGCTTTTTCCCACGAAGCTCTTTGGTGGGTACACTTCAGCAACACTCACCGATTCGGACACCAGTATCCTGTCCAGCACCTCCGGGGACATGAGCTTTCGGCCGATGCGGTTGCCCTGATCGATCTCGATATTCACGATCTCATCCGCCCCTATCTGCCTGAGCACCTGCTCGTGGAGCTCGGAAATTGCTCTTGCAAGAATGTATGGTACACCGATGCGTTTGAGCAGTGCCGTCGTCAAAATACTCGATGCGATATTGTCACCGATTGCGACAATTGCCACATCCACATCGTCAAAGGGCGCGTTTGTCAAACTGTCCACATCGGTAGAATCGAGGAGCACCGCCTGGGTTACCGAGTCTTTTATTCTGTCGATGAGGCCTGCATCGTTGTCGATAGCGATCACACGGCCGCCCTGTTCGGTGATGACTTCACACACCTTACGCCCGAATGAGCCGAGACCAATAACGGCGAACGCTTTTTCTTTTGCCATTTCTCCATGATACAGACCGGCTCATCCGATTGCAATCTCACCCTGCGGATACTCGATGCGTACCTTTTTCCTGCTCAGAGAGGCCGCCGCCAAGACTGTGAGCGGTCCCACGCGCCCCAAAAACATGAGGAGAATGATGGTCGCTTTCCCAGGCGCAGAAAGCGTAGAAGTTATCCCGGAAGAAAGACCGACGGTGCCAAAGGCAGATACGGCTTCAAAGATCAAATGTTCCAGGGGGGACTTTTCGAATGCCGCGAGCAGAAATGTTCCTGCGGTAACGACTGCAACCGCAAAGAGCAGGATAAAAAATGCTCGCAGCACAGTGTTAAGAGGAATAGAGTTCCGGTACAATGTTACCGACTCATGCTCCCGGAGCGAGGCGCCGACATATGCCGCCATAACTGCGAGGGTGTTCACCTTTATTCCTCCCGCGGCGCTGCCGGATGCGCCGCCTATGAACATGAACACCCCCATCGCGATGTAGGTGACAGGACGAAGGTCGCCAAACGGAATGGTGTTGAAACCGGCGGTTCTGAGTGTCACTGATTGGAAAAATGCCGATAGGTACTGGTCACCCAAATTGTAGTCCGCCATCGCGTTGGCGTGCTCAAGGCCGTATACAACCAGGGTGCCCGATACAAGCAGCAGC
>CAZHXC010000579.1:0-2318 GCA_964536145.1 uncultured Spirochaetales bacterium
GGCGCTTGCAGAGCTAAGCGTTTCGATTCCACTCGGAGATGTAGAGCGGATCGGCGTGATGGTGAACCGGGCCATGAGCGCACAGGAGCGGAGCTTTCACACTCCCGGACACATCTTTGATCTGGTTGAGCCGGGAAATCCACACATCATTCTCGCGGCGCTATTTCATGACATCGTCTATTTTCAGGTGGACCAGGGTTTCACGGCGGAAATTGAGCATATACTCAGTCCGTTCATCGATATCTCGAACGGTTCTATCAGGATTCGGGAGCATATCGACCCATCGGCCCGTGCCTTTTACGGTTGCGCCGCGGTTTTCGGATTCTCCCCGGGGCAGGAGCTCTCCCCCTTCGGCGGCCTCAACGAGTTTTTGAGCGCTTTGGTCATGGATATGGAGTTTGAGGGTAAGATCGAGGACCGGGACTTGCTCATCACTACCGCCTGCATCGAAGCGACCATACCTTTCAGGGGAAGGAACAAGGAGGGGCTCCTTCCGCCTGAGGTACTCAAGCGGAGAATCGAGCAGATAAATGACGAGTTTTCTCTCCGTTTGAGCGAAAGGGCTGTCGATCATGCCGTAAAATCGGCGGTCACCTTTGCCAACCGGGATGTGAGAAACTTCGCCGAGGATGATGTCGGCAGGTTTCTCGACAATACGTGGAAGCTGCTGCCTGAAACTAATCCATCACTTCGCATGAGCGGGCTCTATTCAATCGTGAATTACCGGATTGCGCTGCAAAAAATGGAAGGGTTTTTGAGGAGCCTTGATCCGGATTCAATTTTTTGCAGCTACAAGGACGTACCGCCGGAGAAGGAATACACCGCCCTGGTTCGATTGGCGTACCGCAACGTAGAGGTGGCACGTGACTACCTTGGTATCAAGTTACTGACAGCTGCGGTGCTCGAGGCACTTGCCATGTTGACCGGAGGCGACGCACCGGTTTCATTTTTCATGGGAGACATTGGAGCACAAGAGGAGGGTGAGAGGATCGAGGATTACCTGCCCGAGCCCGGGAAAAAGGGAGACGGGACAGATGAGATGCTCTTCAATCTCCTCGAATGTGGTCGTGCGAGCGAATCAAGCTTTGACCTGCAAAACTCTCCGCTCTCGCTCTACATCTACACGCTTCTCGGCACCACAGGCTACACTGAAAGGCTCGAATCAGCCAAAATGATGTTTAGCGATTCCATCAGCCCCCGGGAATTTCTCGATAGTCTGCCAAAGGAGCTTGTTTCGTCCGTGGTGGATGCAGTAGGGAAGATGGCGTTCACCCGACAGGAGCTTCTCTCAAAGTTGTAAACATGTTTTTTCACCACAGCTGTAGACTCCGTCGCGCCGCCCTCATTCCCACCCCGAATAGTCGAGCAACTCCACGTTTATCTTTGGTGATCCGGGATACCCTCCGCTCCCCTCGTAGGCGACAAGATAGTGTGGCGCCTGCGTGCTGAACCAGAAGTTCGTTTTAGGAATAAACGGCTTTATCACCCGCATCAATCCCGAGGCGGATATTTTTAGTTCGAGCCTGTGGCACTCAATGGTTCTCCCCGCGACATTCAAGCTTTCAATACCGTCATAACGTATATTGACTGCCAGGTCTGCGGATCCGTTCGCTTCATCATCTGTCGTGCTGATGAAAGAGATCTCCAGATCGTCGGTAATCTCTCCGAAGGGATAGCCGCGAAGAATATACCGTAAATCCGTAAAGGAGAGGACAGTCACTCCGTCCGTGTCGATTTGTTTTTCGAAAGAGACCAGGGTAGACGAGTCGATCGATAGACCGTTTCCGCGGGACACCGAGCGCGCAAAAAAGGGAACCATTGTTTCGCGCACCAATTTGACTTCGATGTTTTCTTTGTCCGAAGTATAGAGAAAGCCGTAGACACTTCTGCCGTCTTCTTCGAGCACGGTTACCTTCTCAACGTAGGTAAACTCCTTATCGCCCTCACGAGCCAGGTACACCGCTGTTTCACCGTCAGGAATCCATGGGTCTCTCAGCATCCTCTCTCCAAAGAGAGACGGCGTGAAAAAAATGAAAACCAGCGAAATTAGCATTAGCGCGGCAACAGGATGTTCTTTCATGCGATGAAGGTACCTAATTGAGGCCGTCCCGGCAACCTCCGAGCCGGCGTGGCATACGCTACAGATAGAGTAGCAACTTTGAAACTGCTCTACATATAGCGTTGTAAACGACCTCGATTCAGAGGGATTAACGTTGCGGGAGGGCCTGAATTGCGACGGATGTGTCCAAGGTATTGCTGCCGGTCTTACCGCACAGGTATAGTGATGGATAATGATATACCGCCTCAACAGACTCGGC
>CAZHXC010000580.1:0-2314 GCA_964536145.1 uncultured Spirochaetales bacterium
GCCGCAATTGCGACTGCATATTCTGCCGTCAGCTCGTCTTCCTGAACCCCGGGAGCGCCGCAGTTGCCACGGCTATCAGCAGGACTGCTACCGCGCAGGACAAGGCCAGCGAAACCGGCGCCCCCAAGGCGGATGCGACCGCACCCATCTGCACCCTTCCCAGCGCGCCAAAACCGATCGTCAGGTTGAGAATCCCCATGGTCCGGCCGCGCATCTCGTCGCTCGCAGATTCGAGGACGATGGAGCTCTGCAGAATTGCGAAACTTGCGTTGCCAAGACCGGCGAGGCCGAGCATGACCACCGAAAACGGAAAAGATGTAGAAAGGGCGAATGCGATGAGTACGGCCGACTGGTATACCGATCCCATCGAGTAGATCCAGTTGAGTCCCCAGATGCGTCTGATCCGGCTCAAAACCAATAATCCGATAAACGTGCCGATGCCGTAACCCGTTCCAAGGGTACCGAGCCCGACCGAGCCCTGCCCCAGAACATCCCGTGCAAACACGGGCAACAGCGTCATGTGCGGGAAAAAGAGGAAGTTCATGACAACGGTTATAACCAGTACACCCAGAATCGTCTGATTTTTTACGATGTAGCGCATGAGGTCGGCAAAAGATGTCCCGCGTATGGGGTTTTGTGTTTCTTTGGAGCGTTTGGGAGGCTTTGAAAGGCCAAGGAGGATCACCAGGCCGGTACCGGAGATAATGCAAAGTGTCGCAAAGAATCCCGATATTCCGAGATACCGGACGATAACTCCGGCGGTAAATGGTCCGACTATCCTGACGATATTCTGTAGAACGCCTTCTAAGAGTATGCCGTCTGTGATCTTTTCCCTGCCGACAACGTCAGGAAGCATCGACCGCCGTGCCGGCCAATCAAGCGCCCAGAATATGCCGAGAATCACGGAGGTAACCGGTATGTGCCAATACTGAATGAGATCGGTAAAAACAAGAATACTTAAGACCAGTGGTATAACCAGGTTTACGGTTTGAGAAATGAGGATGACCCGCCGTCTGCCAAAGCGATCGGCGATTGCCCCGGACACGAGACCGACAAGCAGGAGCGGGCCCATTCTGAAAAACCCGACAAGCGCTACCTTCCATGCCGAGTCGGTCAATTCCAGGGCAAGCCATCCGGAGACAAGCTGCTCGGTCCAGGTGAACATCCACCAGAGGCCGTTGCTGATGAAAAGTCTGCGGTAGTCAGGAATCTTCAGGGTGTCGAGCGTGTTTTTCAAGTTGACCTTCTGTGCAGGTTTTCGCGTCCGGCGATATCATAGCGATGCCACTCACCGGCGACCTAGAACGAATCATTCTACAGGGGGGAAGTTTGGTCAACAGGAATCGGCGCAAAAAACCGAGCCGGAAGCCTGTGCGCGCGGGTTACTGCCGCGGGTACTTGCTGCAGCTGCGACAGGGCAGCAGTGCTCAAGCCGCCGGCACCTCCTCGGCGGCGGGTTCTTCCGTTTTGGTCCTGGAAACCCGGATTATAAGTATGAAGATAATCCCGATCAAAGGAAGTATGGCGCTGAAGAAAGAGCTCATCGCCACACCAAATGCCTGAAAAACGTTTCCCGCAACGATGAATCCAACAGCAAAACCAAACCAGCCCATTGCCTGAAACACCGCCACACCCCGGCCCAAGGCCTTCGGCTCGACGATATCGGTAACAAAAGCCGCCCCGACGTTCAGGCTCACCATGCCCACCTTGAGAAGGATGACGACGATCCAGAAATGCCAAAGAGAGCTCGAAAGAGCGAGGGTAACCATACACAAGGTATACCCGATATAAGCGATTACCATCGTGCGCTTGCGCCCCAACCGGTCTGAGAGCCAGCCAATGACAAACGGGAACGGCAGGCTGACTGCCCCGGCGATCACCACCGTACTGCTAATGGCGGTAGCGGTAAACTCCAGGTTATTCATCGATAGCGATCTTCCCATGGCCGCCATTGAATGTATCACCAGGACAATCAGTTGAGCCAATAACAATATGTAGAAGGCCTTTCCAAACGCATGTTTTTTGGCGGTCGCTGCTGTGTGAGCTGAAACGGACGCGGGCACCGGCTCACGAGCCGGTTCGGGGGCCCGTTCGGGGACTGGTTCCACTTTTTTGTCTTCTACAAATGCACCGATGACAAAGAGCCCGATCGAAAATACGCACAGGGCAGTGAACATCGTCGGATAGCCCCATCGGTCTACCATCGGCCCAACGGACAATCCACCGATAATGCTCCCCAGCCCGTTTGCCATAGCAATAAAACCGAGCACCTTGCCCCGTTCATCCTTACCGGCAAATAGACCGGCCAGTATGG
>CAZHXC010000581.1:0-2310 GCA_964536145.1 uncultured Spirochaetales bacterium
CAAATCGAGAGCATCGGTCTGCAGGCGCTCCGGAACATTTCGCGGCAGTACGAGCTGTACCGATTGGTTACCGGACATGAAGATACCAGTCAGGAGAGCGGCGTGTCGGATCGCGATGTCGCATCTTCAGATACGGCCGGCGCTCACGCAGTACCGGCAAAACCTTCCGGAGAGCTTGATGAGATCAAAGAACGCATACTCACCGAGATAGGAAAATGGAGTGAGAAACACGCCGACCGTGATAACTGCAGCGAAAAAAGCACCCAGGTAGAGAGCAAGGTCTTTGGAATCGTGGAGCACATCATGGATCGGGCGATCGACAAATGGGAGACAATGCCCGAGGAGAAACGTAGCGATATCATCCACAAGATCAAGGTAGGTATCGAGGAGAGTAGCGAGAAAAAGGAGGAAAAAGCAGCATCGAGCATCGCAGGCGAAATCGTCTGGGGTACAGCCGCCACGCTCGGATTCGCTCTCTGGTATGCACAGGCGGGCAGCGTGTGGATGATCGTAGTGGGAACGCTCATCGGTGTGCTTCCGCTCATTTCAGGGGTTCAGAAACTCATCAAGCGTTCGATAAAAAGAAAGAAGAAACGGGAAATCGAACCCGCGGAACTCGAGGGCAAGCTACTGAGGGCCGCCAAAGAACTCGGCGGTCGTGTAACGGTTGTTCAGATTGCCGCCCATATCGGACAACCGCTGGATGAAGTACAGAGTGCGCTCGATCTCATGACAAGCAGAGGTTACGTCAGCCAGGAGATTCTGGATAGCGGAATAATCCGATATGATTTCCCGTCGCTGATTGCCGACGAATCCGATTCATGAAAAAACGGGTAGATGGGGAGATCACCGTAAACGGGGCACCTCTTAAGTATGTAGCTTTTGGAAAAGGTGAACGTAACCTGGTGGTGCTTCCCGGCTTGAGCGATGGACTTACCACCGTGGCAGGCAAGTCCGTCATGCTCTCGTGGTACTATCGAAAATTTGCCAGGTGTTTTCGGGTGTACGTATTCAGCCGGCGTCGCGATCTGCCGGATAGCTACACCACTCGAGAAATGGCGTCAGACCAGGCGGTTGCCATGCACGCCCTCGGGCTTGAGCATGCGTACCTTCTAGGTGTTTCCCAGGGAGGAATGATAGCCCAGTTTCTTGCTATCGACAATCCGGAGCTTGCCGCAAAGCTCATTCTGGCCGTGACGACGCCTGAGGCGAGCGAAACCCTGAAAACGGTCGTCTCGGAATGGATAAACCTGGCACGCGCGGGAGACTACCGGTCGCTCATGATCGACATGATGGAGAAGACCTATACCGAGCAATACCTCAGGAAATTGCGGCTGGTCTATCCTATCATCACCCATGTGGGAAGGCCCAAGGACTTCCATCGCTTTCTGATCCAGGCGCAGGCGTGTATCGACCACAGTGCCGCCGGTGAGCTCGATCGCATCCGCATTCCAACCCTCTGTATCGGGGGTGCGGATGACCACATTGTTGGTCCCGGCCAGTCGGAAGCACTTGCAGCGTCTATTCCCGGAGCGATCCTACAGGTCTATCCGGCGCTCGGCCATGGAGCTTTTGGAGAAACAAAGGCGTTTGACCAACGGATGTTGGAGTTTCTGTTGCGAAGCTGAAACGGCCTCGTTCATTGCACGGATGAGCGGAAGGTCGCAACCGTTCCGGCTGCCGATCGCCGAAGCGGCATAACCGGTTTGTCGTGCCCGGCAAAGTCACGACGCGCCCTTGTACAAATCTTTTATTCGATGTTTTATGAAGAGCGGCCGGCGATGCCGGAGGCGCAACTGCAAAATCAACCGGCGGAGAGAAATATGAGAGACAGAAACGAAGTGTATAACACTATATTGGCAAGCGGGATTATTGCCGTGATCAGGGCTCCGAATGCTGAAACGGCATTGAAACTGGCGGAAGCTGCCTACAGGGGCGGAATCACCGCGGTGGAGATAACGATGACCGTTCCGGCGGGGCTCGATATAATC
This sequence comes from uncultured Spirochaetales bacterium, assembly GCA_964536145.1. Classification (GTDB taxonomy): domain Bacteria; phylum Spirochaetota; class Spirochaetia; order ARS1246; family ARS1246; genus JAFGHN01. The sequence goes on from CAZHXC010000581.1 coordinate 1,992, forward strand.
CGAGAGCTCTCCGAAAAGTATCGCGATGCTGACCTTATGATCGGTGCCGGTACTATTCTGGATGCGGAGACCGCGCGGATGGCCATCCTGAACCAGGCCGAATATATTATAGCTCCACATCTGGATACCGGTGTTATCGAAACGTGTCATAGGTATAACAGGTTATGTATACCGGGAGCGATGAGCGTTACCGAGATTGTCCAGGCAATGACGAAGGGAGCTGATTTGGTCAAGGTATTTCCCGCCAGTATCCTCGGGCCTGGATTTATCAAAGCTGTCAGGGGCCCGTTGCCCCACGCAATGATGGTGCCTACCGGAG
>CAZHXC010000582.1:0-2309 GCA_964536145.1 uncultured Spirochaetales bacterium
GTTGTCCCGGTGAGCACCGTCTTAACTGGTTGTTGTTGTTGTCGCGGCGTCGCTTCCTTCTTCCATTTGGAGACGTCTACCTTGGAGGCAACCAGAATCTTGTTCTTCAGCTCCGCGATCATTTCCGAAAGCTGGTTCTGAATGCGAATAGACGGTTTTAGTACGTAATCAACGGCGCCGTTTTCCAGGGCGTCAAGGGTAGCCCTGGCGCCCGGCGCCGCGAGAGCAGACACGACCACAACCGGTATCGGATACTGGGGCATCAGTCGTTTTAGAAAATCGATCCCATCCATCCGCGGCATCTCTATGTCAAGTGTCAACACATCCGGCTCGAGCCGGACTATCTTGTCTCTGGCCACGTATACGTCCGGCGCCGCTCCCACGACTTCGATGTCCGGGAACCGTGAGAGACCTGTCTTGAGGATGTCTCTTACAAGTGCCGAATCATCAACGATCAGCACCTTTACCGCCTTGCTTAACATTTTCTGTATACCGTCGGTCTCACGTATTGAAAGCCTAACGGGTCACGGCCCAAACTCTCCGAATGACCGATGAACAGGTATCCTCCCGGCTGCAGATAGTCGTTGAATTTTCTCACGAGCTCGTTTCGCGTCTCTTTGTCGAAATAGATCATGACGTTCCGGCAAAAGATGACATCAAACAATCCCCTGAATGGAAACTCAGGCCGCATAAAGTTCAGCCTCTTGAACACGACCATCCGTTTCATCCTCTCTGAGATTTCATACCGGCCGTCTCCGGTCCGGTGAAAGTGGCGCATGTATTTTTGCCCCACGTATTTGACGCGTTCCTGCGGGTACAGACCCGCCGCCGCCTTTTCCAAGGCCGACATGGAAATGTCGGTGCCAAGGATAGGCGCATCCACCGGTGATGCGAAGGCATCAAACTTGTCGGCCAAGACCATCGCCAGGGTATATGGCTCTTCACCGGTGGCACACCCCGCCGACCAGATCCGGAGGTCGGCGGGATCGCGTAGCCGGAACATTTCTGGTAAAACTTCGTTGCACAGATAGTCGAAATGTTCCGGCTCGCGAAAGAAATACGAATGATTTGTCGAGATTCTGTCGACAAGGTGCAGCAGGCCCAGGCCCGATTCATCCGCGCTTACGGACTCCACGTATTCCTTGAAGGTGGAGAAACCGTGTGTCCGCATCAGGCTGTTGAGCCTGCCCCTCACCAACGCTCTCTTCTTTTCGGTCAGGTTGATACCGAACTTGTCGTGCACCAGGTCGGAGATGAGCAAGAACTCATCATCCGATAGCCTGATTGCGCCGTCCGGTTCAGAATCTGCCAAAGTCGTCATCATCGAGTTTTATTACCTCTTTTGGGTTTACAGGACGCCGGGCGTCCTGAGCTTCGCCGCCCTTGCCGGCCGATTCATGCCCGCTCTCGTTTCCATTGCCACCGCTATTCTCAGCGTGCTCCTCTCCGTTGCCGGTAGCCGTCTTTTTTGCGGTTTGCACCGGGGCCTGCTTGTGCGCGCCACCGTTACCGCCGGTCTGGTGCGCACCATGAGCGATTTGGGCACTCTGTCCACTTTGTGCACCGCCCCCGTTTGATCCGCTCTTGGTTGCGCTTTTCGCGCTCTTCTCGCGCCGGCCGCCGTTGTGGCCGTTCTGAAGCTTGAAGCGGGCTACCATGCCGTTGAGCTGTTGTGCCTGTGCGGAGAGCTCTTCAGAAGCCGATGCGCTCTCTTCGGCGCTCGCCGTATTGCCCTGGGTGACCTGGTCTATCTGTTCCAAGCCCTCGTTTATCTGCTCCACACCCTGGGCCTGTTCCTTGCTTGCCACCGATATCTCGCCAAGCACGTCCGCCACTTTGCTGATCCCGGTAACGATGTCATCGAGCTGGGCGGCCACCTTGCCGGCGATCTCAGATCCCAGTTCGGTGCTCCGGTTGGAGTCTTCCACCATCTGAGTGGTTTCTTTGACTGATTCAGCGCTTCTGACCGCCAGGTTTCTGACCTCCTCTGCGACCACGGCAAACCCTTTGCCGTATTTGCCGGCTCTCGCGGCCTCCACGTTGGCGTTCAGCGCGAGTAGGTTGATCTGGAAGGCGATATCGTCAATGACCTTTACCACCTTGGAGATCTCTTCACTCGATGCGGTGATATTCTCCATGGCCTCGACAAGCTCTTTCATCTGGCTGTTGCCGGCCTCGGCGTTCTCCGTCGCCGATCTGGCAAGGGAGTTGGCCTCGTTGGAGTTGTCTGCATTTTGTTTCGATTGGCTCGCAATCTCGTTCAGTGATGAAGAGATCTCCTCTAAGGAGCTTGCCTGCTCGGTGGCGCC
>CAZHXC010000583.1:0-2309 GCA_964536145.1 uncultured Spirochaetales bacterium
CCACGACCTTTGGCTCCGGAGGCCAACGCTCTATCCAACTGAGCTACTTGCCCTAACTACAATCGGAGCATACAGCCCTCCGGCGCGGAATGTCAACGACCGTGGACCGCCGGCGCGGTGCCGCGCGGCTCACAATGCAGGCTTATGAGTTCTCAACAATAATATATGCATCTGTTACAATACCGAGCACATGAAACTCACAAAGAAAAATTCGAGACTATTCGCCCTGCTCTTTTTTCTTGGCTTAGTAACCGGCACATTTGCTTGGGAAATCGTGGAACGAGTTGTAGCCGCTGCGGGAGCCGAGCTGGATTTAAGCGTGGGGCCGATCGGGATTGATCTCGACGTTATTGCGATATATGCAAAAGTCAATCCCGGAAGTCTGTTAGGAATCGCCGCGGGAATGATTCTCTTTTTCAGGCTTTAGCAAAGTGGCGATAATATAATGGTTATTCTTGCATCTGCATCTCCGCAGAGGAAAGCGCTTCTCGAGCAGATCGGCATTGAACCGATAGTAGTGGTGACAGAGCTGGACGAGAAACTCGACAACACGGATATTCTGTCATCGTTGGAAAATCTGGCCAAAGACAAGGCAGCCGCGGCGTTGGCAAAGCTCCACGGGGTAAGGATGTCCGGGATGGAAGGCGAGACAGCAGCGGTAACCGCAGCCACGCATAGTGATAGATGGATCATCGGGGCTGACACTGTGATTCTTTTTAACGGTACGGTGCTTGGAAAACCTCAGGATGCTGTGGACGCCCGAAAAATGTTAGAAGCCCTCTCCGGTAAGACGCACCGAGTAGCGACGGGCGTCTACCTGGGGTGGCTCGGGCCAACCGGCCCCAGTAACGCTCAGAAGGGTCGGTTCACGGTTCTCGCCCAGCAATCGGATGTATCAATCACCAGCGTAACCTTCAGGTCTTTGTCTGAAAAGGAGATAGGTTGGTATATTGAAAGCGGGGAATGGCATAACGCTGCCGGCGCTTATCGCATCCAGAGCAAAGGCGCGTGTCTGGTTACATCAATAAGCGGCTCATTCAGCAACGTGGTGGGCTTGCCTCTCGAGCTGATTTATGGCATTTTAATCAAGCTTGGGTATAAATTTTGATACTCGAGTAAATTTCCGCTGCCTCCTATGAGGCAGACGAGACATAAAAGAAGGGGTCGTGCTAAGGGCACGGCACGAAGAGGAGGAGAACTTGGCAGTAGTAACAATGAAGAACCTACTGGAATCTGGTGTACACTTTGGTCACCAGACAAGACGATGGGACCCGCGGATGAAGAAATATATCTTTGCCGAAAGAAACGGGATCCACATCATCGACCTTCAGAAGACGATCGCCGCAATAAAAGAAGCCTATGATAAGGTGCGGCAGACGGTTCTGGAAGGCAAAGGCATTCTATTCATAGGCACAAAGAAACAGGCGCAACAGGCCGTAGAGCAGGAAGCCCAGCGTTGCGGCATGTACTACGTGAGTAACCGCTGGCTTGGCGGGATGCTCACAAACTTCGCGACAATCAAACACTCGATACTGAGACTCAAGAAAATCGAAAAGATGGAAGTTGACGGCTCGTTTGAAGGTTTGACAAAAAAAGAAGTCGCCAAACTAAAAAAAGAACGCGCCCGGCTCGAGAAAAACCTCGGCGGCATAAAAGATATGAGGGACCTGCCCGGTGCGGTCTTTGTTATCGATACGAGAAAAGAAGCAATCGCTGTTGCCGAGGCAAAGCGGTGTAACATCCCAATCATCGCTATCGTAGACACAAACAGTGACCCTACGGATATCGATTATCCGATTCCCGGCAATGACGACGCCATTCGCGCCATAACGCTCTTCACACAGATTATTGCCAACGCGGTGGTGGAGGCGGATAACGAAATAGGCCTCGAGGTGATTGAAACGCTGCAGGATGATGAAGAGGAAGGAGCTGAAACGACTTCAGGCGAGAGCGGAGCTGAGGAAGCAGGCGAACGTGAGGACTTCGAAACCGCTCCTGTCGCCGCTACCATCGGTGCCGGAGAAGAAGCCACGGATGCCGAGGAAAAAGAAGAAGAAGGCACTTCGTTCACCGATCAGGATTATTCGGACTACACTCCTGAGGATAGTGAAGAGCCACAAGCCGAAGCTCCCGCGGAAACGGAGCCGGTCGGATTGGTAGACGAAGATAAACTATACGAAGAGTAAGGAGAGAACGTTGGAGATAAAGGCCTCAGATGTGAAGGCGCTCCGGAATAAAACCGGGGCGGGGATGATGGACTGCAAAAACGTACTCGTTGAAACCAATGGGGATTTTGCAGCCGCAGAAAA
>CAZHXC010000584.1:0-1252 GCA_964536145.1 uncultured Spirochaetales bacterium
GTTCTCTCGGGGTTCCCGCTGCTACCAGCGTGGCGCCTGCGGTTACGGTTCCACAGAAAAATCCCTGGAGCAACCGGAGGACAAAAATCCCCTGCACGGTCCTGGCAAAACTCATCGCAGTGAGCAGAACAGTGGCGGCCAACACCGCCCTGACAATCATGAGCTTTTTGCTGTATTTGTCTGCGAGAAAACCCCAGACCGGCGCCATGATCCCCATGCCCACCGGCGCTATGGCATTAATGAGCCCAACCCAACGGTTGACCTCTCTGGGGTCGGTTACACCCACTTCCTGAATAAAATAGGGGAGAAAGGGCAAAACGAAACCAAAACCGGCGATAGAGAGTATCTGGGTTGCCCAGACTATGTAGAGATTCTTCTTCCAGCTGTCCAAATCCGCTTCTAATAGAATGCGTATACTAAAGCGTTACTGAGGCCGTCCCGTAACCTCCAGGCGTCCATGACATGCGCTACAGATAGAGTAGCAATCCTTAAACTGAACTACATGCAGTGTTACAAATGGCCTCGATTCAGAGGGATTAACGTTGCGGGCCAGCCTGAATTACGCTTACATTCTTCTCCATATTGATTGAGGGTAAAAGACACTCTACAGCGAAACGGTACAAGGTGGGAAGCCGGCCGGCAAGATAAAGGCCAAAAAAAAGGCGCAGTAAAAAAAGCCTTCCGGGGAAAAGGAGGTAAAACCCCGGAAGGGGGAAAAAGGAGGTTCTACATGAAGAAAGAACCCATGGCCGCAGCCATTCTATTCATATAAACACGTGTAGCGTGAAAAAGTTACAGCTGTCACATCGAAAGATCAGTGGCGCGAACATATTGCGGTCTGATACGTATAGAATTACAATGGCCTCGACTATTGAACCGGCAATACCGGCAGACGGGGAATATATGGGAGAAACAGATTTTTCAGTACGATCGCTGGGACCACGAACCGTGAAGTCGCCTATTGCACTTTCGACGGTGACTGGCGATGCAATTGCAAACTACGCCACCGATGGAGAGTACATCCTCTACGACATAGAAGCGCACCCGGACCAATCACGGAAAGCGTACAGCAAGAACGAGCTTCTCCAACGCGCCGGACCACGGGAAAAGATATACTTTCACCCCGGTCACACCCATGCGGCCATAGTCACCTGCGGGGGGCTCTGCCCCGGTCTGAATGATGTCATCCGGTCTATCGTGCGCTCTCTGTGGTATCGTTATGATGTCACGCGGATTACCGGCATCAGAAACG
>CAZHXC010000584.1:1262-1828 GCA_964536145.1 uncultured Spirochaetales bacterium
CCGGAATTCAATATCCCAACGATGGAATTGAACCCGGATGTAGTCGACGACATCCACACAAAGGGTGGCACCATCCTCGGCACATCGCGCGGACATGGGGAACGGGCGGCCGAAATAACTGATGCGCTCGAGCGTATGAACATAAACATCCTCTTTGTCATTGGAGGGGACGGGTCGCAAAAGTCCGCGCTTGGTATATCGAAAGAAATCCAATCGAGAGGCCTCAAGATAGGCGTCGTTGGGATACCAAAAACAATAGACAACGATTTAAGCTACATTCAGAAGTCATTTGGCTTTGAGACCGCCGTGGCAAAGGCGGTGGAAGCCGTGGCGGCAGCCCATGTGGAGGCAAGCGGAGCGGTCAACGGGATCGGCCTGGTCAAAGTTATGGGACGGGAATCAGGGTTTATTGCAGCGTATACGGCGCTGGCGATAAACGATGTCAATTTCGTGTTGATACCGGAAATACGCTTTGACATGGAGGGTGGGAACGGTCTGCTCGCCATCCTGCGGAAACGGCTCGAAGACCGCGGGCATGCGGTCATTCTTGTCGCCGAAGGGGCGGG
>CAZHXC010000584.1:1838-2304 GCA_964536145.1 uncultured Spirochaetales bacterium
CAGCACCTGCTGGACGAGATCAACGATGTGGATGCCTCCGGCAATAAGAAGCTTTCAGATATCGGATTGTACCTGAAAGACCGGATAGACGCCTATTTCAAGAAGATACAGATGTCCGCCACTCTCAAGTATATCGATCCGAGCTATATGATAAGAGCCACACCGGCAAGTCCGGCGGATTCAATCTACTGCGCAAGACTTGGAGCCAATGCGGTTCATGCGGGGATGGCGGGCAAGACGGAAGTGCTCATCAGTCTTATCAATAACACCTTTGTTCACCTACCCATAAAAACTGCGGTGGAGCGAAGGAACAATGTTGACCCTGAAAGTGAGCTTTGGAGGGACGTCCTCGAGGTGTCGCGTCAGCCGATCAACATGACAAACAAGTAAACACCTCGACAAACCGCCGCGGTGAGCCTCGGGCGGATCCCGGGGGACTCTTCCACCGCAGCAGCCATCAGGAAGG
>CAZHXC010000585.1:0-2289 GCA_964536145.1 uncultured Spirochaetales bacterium
CTCCTATTTTTAATCCCTCACACACCAAATCATTGGGCCATTTTAACTTTGTGGCCGTCCAGCTTTTTCTCAATTGTTGCCGCGTCGGCACTCTGAAACACCGGAGTTGCGTATGTCTCCTTCAGCTGAAGACCCGCCCAGCCAAGTTCGGTTTCGAGTATCTGACCAAGATTCATCCGCTTTGGCACGCCAAGAGGATTGAGACATATGTCAATGGGCGTTCCGTCCGCGAGATACGGCATCTCCTCCTCCGGAAGTATCCGGGAAATGACGCCTTTGTTGCCGTGCCGGCCGGCCATCTTGTCGCCCTCTCTGAGCTTACGCTTTGTAGCGATGAGCACTTTCACGACTTCATCCACACCCGGTGAAAGATCATCACCTTCAGAACGCTTCAGCCGCTGGATGTCAATGATCGTACCTTCGATACCGTGGGGAACACGGAGAGAGGTGTCACGCACCTCTTTTGCCTTCTCACCGAAGATCGAATTGAGCAATTTAAACTCCGGTGTGGTTTCGGTTTCCGATTTTGGCGTCACTTTCCCTACAAGGATGTAACCCGACTTCACCTTCGCTCCGACGCGTATAATTCCTTCCTCATCGAGCTGTTCGATAGCGTGTTCGTTGGTGTTAGGTATGTCCCTTGTGATTTTCTCCGGGCCGAGCTTGGTTTCCCTCACCTCGATATTGAACTCTTTGATGTGAATAGAGGTGAAGGTATCTTCTTTTACCAGACGTTCGGAAATCAGAATCGCATCTTCAAAGTTGTACCCGTTCCAGGGTATGAATCCGACAAGCACGTTTCTTCCAAGTGCAAGCTCTCCCTTATCCGTCGCCGGTCCGTCGGCGAGCACCTGGCCCGGCTCGATGTGTTCGCCCTCTGTCACGAGGGGCCGCTGGTTGAAGCAGGTGTCCTGATTGGTCCGCTGATATTTTGTCAATCTGTAGACGTCCCGGTCGGACTTCTTGGCGGCATTGTCAGGAATAACGACGATCTCCTCCGAATTGACGGTTTCCACCTCTCCGGCACCTCTCGCCTTCACCAACACACCGGAATCGTATGCGGTTTTACCCTCCATACCGGTTCCGACAATAGGCGCCTCCGAAAAGAGCAGCGGCACAGCCTGTCGCTGCATGTTTGAGCCCATCAACGCCCTGTTGGCGTCATCGTGCTCAAGAAAAGGTATGAGCGAGGTGGCTACCGAGATAACCTGTTTGGGCGATACATCCATATAGTGGATCTCACCGGGTGTTTTCGTGGTGTAATCACCTCCCTTCCTGCAGGAAACCATATCATCGAGAAACAGGCCCTTGGTATCGATATTTGCATTTGCCTGGGCGATGAAATACTTCTCTTCATCCATCGCGGAGAGATATTCGATATCCTTGGAAGCCGTCCCGTTATTGACTTTTCTGTAAGGGCTTTCGAGGAATCCGTATTCGTTTACCCGGGTATAATTTGCCAGTGAAACGATCAGACCGATATTCGGCCCTTCCGGCGTTTCGATTGGACACATTCTACCGTAATGGGTGTAATGGACGTCACGAACCTCGAATCCCGCTCTGTCTCTCGAAAGGCCGCCGGGCCCGAGCGCGTTAAGCCTTCTCTTATGCGTGAGCTCCGAAAGCGGATTGACCTGGTCCATAAACTGCGAAAGCTGGCTGGAGCCGAAGAACTCCTTTATTGCCGCCACGATAGGTTTTATGGAAATCAAATCCTGCGGCTTTACCGTATCGGTTTCCTTGAGAGACATCCGCTCTTTTGCGATCCTCTCCATTCTGGTAAATGCGGTTTTCAGCTGATTCGACAAAAGCTCACCAACCGAACGAATCCGCCGGTTTCCGAGATGATCTATATCATCGACGTTTGCTTCACCGATATAGACCTTAATGAGGTAGAGCATGGTGTTGACCACATCTTCAGGAGTGAGTGTCTGCGTGTCGAGCGCCGGTTCGTAGTCAAACTTCTTGTTGAGCTTGTATCGGCCGACTTTCCCCAGGTCATACCTGCGGGGTGAGTAAAACATGGAATGCAAATCTTTCTCAGCGCTTTCGAGGGTAATAGGTTCGCCGGGCATAAGCACCGAATAGACGGCGGAAAGCGCCTCTTCCTTCGACGGCTCATCAACAGACGGATCATCCTTGGAAAACTTGACGTCTTCCCTTTCAAAACAGTTGAGGATGATGGGTGAATGCAAAGACTCAGGGTGATCGAAATCGATGATTTCGACTTCATTGATTCCGAGGTGCAGAAGCTCATCCACATCGTGCGGGTGTATTTTTGTCCCGGCG
>CAZHXC010000586.1:0-326 GCA_964536145.1 uncultured Spirochaetales bacterium
TCCTTTCCGCTGTAACCCGGGACGCCCTCCAGAACGTAACTGCTGTACCTCCGCGCCTGTCCAAAGAAGGCGGTGTTTATGATTTCCCGATATGGGACCGCATAGGCGACAGCCTGACGCAAAGCGAGGTTGTCCTTCCACGGTTCCTGCTCCAGGTTCATGCCGAGAGCCACACGATTGCCAGAAGGTATCGAGAGAACCCGCACCCCTTCTACTTTTCTCAAGTTTTCAGCTTCTCTCGCGGGTATATTCTGCGCGATATCAACCTCACCGGAACGGATAAGCGCAACCCGGGTAGCGGTGTCCGGGACGATTTTGAACAGGAT
>CAZHXC010000586.1:336-2272 GCA_964536145.1 uncultured Spirochaetales bacterium
GGATGCGCTCAAAATACGGCATCTCTCCCCAGTAATACGGGTTACGCTCGAGCACCAGCTCGTTGCCCGGTGTTCTCGAGGCGATGTAATACGGCCCGCATCCCGCCGCATTGGTGGAAAGCCAATCCACCGCCCAGGGGTCCTCTTCGGTTGTGTGCTTTCTTACTTCTTCACTGTCCAGGATGGCGAAATCCACGAGCCGTATGAAGGCAAGCGCCCGCGGGTTGGGGATGTCGAGGGTGATCCGCACGGTGTACCGGTCGAGCGCCTCGATCGAATCAAAGCTCGTGATACCGGCCTGGGCATTCATAAAGCGGCCGAAACCGATTGCAGGTTCCGATAGCTGTCGTTCCCAGCTCCACAGCCAGTCTTCCGATGTCATCTCATTTCCGGTCGGATAGAACCGAACACCCCTGCGGAGCTTGAAGGTGATCCGGCTCGAGTCTTCACTCAACACCACCTCTTCTGCAAGCTCAGGTACCCAGCCGGTTTCATCGGAGAGTGCCTGGACCGTGTATTCGCCCATCCGCTCCGTCTTGAATCCAACGGGAAAGCCGTAGACGGAAGCGACAATCTCCGTCGTCCTCGGGCTCCCGCCAATCAACGGATCAAAGCTCTCGTACGCTCCGCTTACCGCAACCACCAGTGTTCGCTCCTCTTCCGCCGCGCCTTCGGCCCCAATGTGCAGGCAAGAACCGAGTAAGAGAGCCGCGATAATCAAAAATCTCATACCTTTCTGTTCCATTTTTAACTCCTTCGATTTTAGGCGCCGGCACTCCGGCGTTCGTGCGCCGGCGGCCAATGCTTGTAAAAATGATGTACCGGTCCGGCGCCTTCCCCTATCGGGAATGCGTTTCGCAGCGCCTGTTCCAGATACCTCTTCGCCGCGGAGATCGCCTCCACAGGCTGCTTTCCTTTTGCGAGATATGCGGCAACGGCTGAAGAGAATGTACAACCGCTTCCGTTATCATTCCGATTGTCGATGCGCCTGGCTGCAAGCTCGGCAAAATCGCTCCCGTCATAGATGACATCGATACAGTCGTCGCCTTCGAGGTGACCTCCCTTTATCACCACGAGGTCACTCCCCCAGCCGGCGAGCCGCTCGGCAGCTTCACGCATCTCCTCGACGGTTCGCACCGAACGGCGGAGCAGCACCTCGGCCTCCGGAATCGCCAAAGCAAAAACACGGGTAAGGGGCAGGAGACGGTTTCTCAGCTGCGCGAGCTGTTCGTCCTCGAGCACAAACGCGCAACCGCGGTAACAGGTGATCACTGGATCAACCACGACATTACCGGCGCCGTGTTTTCGAAGCTTCTGCTCAACCGCCTCGTAATTCTCAGGTCCTCCGAGCATACCGATCTTCACGGCATCGGTACCGATATCGCTCAATACCAGCTCGATCTGCTCGGCCAGTACATCGGGAGGAGTGGGTAATACACGTGTCATGGTTTTGGTGTTCTGGCAGGTTATAGCGGCAACCGCGCTGGTTCCGTAGACTGAAAGCGCAGCGAATGTCTTCAGGTCCGCCTGAACCCCGCAAACGCCCCCTGAATCGGATCCTGCAATCGTCAATGCACGATCTATCATAAAACGCTCCTTCACGTTGTCACATGAAAACACTATCGTGTTCCCGGGCGGCGCGCACACAAAAATCAATATGTCATACGGGATTCTGTAAGGAAGGCATCATTCCCTACGCCGGCATTATCCGGATCAGGTTGAAGGGTCGATGTCAAATCTGGACATCATCTCAGCCTGGCTTACCAAGCTCCCCCATGACAGGTAGTCAAAAGTTAATACAACGGCAAACCGTTGTCAATTGCGGTCGGCGGCCAACGCCGGGAGGCCGTCCGGCCGCGGTTTAACGGCGCCCGGAGGCCGCACAGTCGGCGGGGGGCTACCGGCTGCGGATATCGCCACAATCAGACGGCGCCTG
>CAZHXC010000587.1:0-2271 GCA_964536145.1 uncultured Spirochaetales bacterium
GCTGAATATGGCCGCAAATGAGGCGGCGGACTTGGCCGCCTTCGCGGACAGCCGTTCGCCGCCGGCCTGCCGCGTTGCGTGCCCGCTCGCGAGCGCCGTCGCGACGATGAGATCCCCCTCTGTAGAGGCGGCCAGATTGAGTATTTTTTCTACACTTACCTGGCCGATGCCCCTGGAAGGCTTGTTTATGACCCGGCGAAAAGCAACCTCATCCCTGGGATTGAGGTAGAGCGACAACAATGCGAGCGCGTCCTTTATCTCTTCACGTTCATAGAAACGCAACGCGCCGACTATCCGGTAGGGAATACCGAGTTTGGTGAAATAGGACTCAAACGTACGCGATTGGGCGTTTGTCCTGTAGAGTATGGCGGTGTCCTCAAGGCGTCCATCGGAAAGAAGAGAGGCGCAGTACTCCGCCTCTTTCTCCTGATCCTGCAGATACACAAGCTCCGGCTTTGCACCTCCCTCCCGGGAGGTCCAGAGATTCTTGCCCAGTCTGCTCCGGTTACGGCTCACCACCTTTGAAGCCAGATCGAGAATGCTCTGCGTTGACCGATAATTCTGCTCGAGCCGGATCACATCGGTTCCCTTGAAACGTCTCTGAAACTCGAGAATGTTCCGCACTTCCGCGCCGCGGAACCTGTAGATCGACTGATCATCATCGCCGACAACACAGAGATACGTGTCCTCCCCCTTCAGAACCTTGAGCAACTCAAACTGCGCAACGTTGGAGTCCTGAAACTCATCCACGAGGACGACCTTGAACCGTTCCCGGACCGCATTCCGTACCTCAGGATTGTTCTTCAGGAGATTAACGCTTTTCATGATGAGATCGCCAAAATCGACATTCCCCATCGAGTCGAGCTTTGCCTGGTAGCGCTCATACATACCCGGCAAGTCCGGATCAAGGGAAATACCCTTGAGATCGTCCGAGGGAGCGAGACAATAATCCTTTGCCCTGCTTATGAAATGAGCGTACCGGCCGAGCTCCTTTCGGGTCCGCTCATCATATATGCTTTTTAAAAGGGTTACCGAGTCCTCATCATCGTAAATGACGAAATTCCTGTCGAGGCCGGCAGTCGCGGCGTGACGCCTCAAAAGCCACGCGCCAAAGGAGTGAAAGGTCCTGATGAGCACGCCCCCGGCCTCCGGGGTCAGACGTTTGACCCGTTCACCCATCTCACCTGCGGCTTTGTTTGTAAAGGTTACAGCGAGCATCTCATACGGTGAGTAGAGTCCCTCGGAAACAAGCCAGGCGATCTTCGTCGTGATGACCCGGGTTTTGCCGGAACCGGCTCCGGCGAGGATGAGGAGCGGTGCGCCCTGGTGCTCAACCGCTTCCCGCTGCCCGGGATTGAGGGATTGTACGATTTCTTGTGAACCGGGTCTCATTCAGGAACCGCCTCCAGATCGAGACCGTTTACCTTCACTATCCTGCATCGGACAAAATGCCCTGTTTCAAGCGCATCGGCATGAACCACCGTCAAACCGTCGACTTCAGGCGCCTGGGCGTATATTCTGCCAAGAAACAAGCTTTCACCCTTTATCCGCTCTTCGACAAATACCCGGTGTGTCTTTCCGAGGTATCTCGATAGACGTGAACCGGAAATGTGCTGTTGAACTTCAAGTATCCGGTCAAGCCGTCTTTGCACGAGACGTTTTTTCAAGGCGTACACAGGCCCGGGAAGCATTCCGTATGAAAACGCGGCAGTTCCCGGCTCTCGCGAGTAGGAAAAAGCTCCCAGCCAATCGAACCGGACGGCCTTCTGAAACTCCAGGAGCTCGGCAAAATCCGCTCTCTTCTCGCCCGGAAATCCGACGAGAAAGGTCGATCGTACCACCGCATCCGGCAGCTTTTTCCGTATATGTTCAACCAGCCTTCCGTATGATCCGCCGTCACCGGTTCTTCCCATTTTTTTCAGGATACGCCGAGATGCGTGCTGGAAGGGGATGTCGAAATACGGGAGCAGACGCGAATCCGTTGCGCAAATCTCGAGCAATTCCTCCGGAAAATGATCAGGATGAATGTAGAGCATCCGGAGCCAGTACTCTCCGGGTATCTCCAAAATCAACCGTATCAAGCCGGACAGGTCGATTCCGGCCGCGTCGGCGCCGTAGGAAGCAAGGTCCTGCGCTATCAGGTTAATTTCCACCACGCCCGCATCGATATACCGCCGGGCATCGGCAACCACCTCTTCCGGCGGTCTCGAACGCAGATCGCCGCGTAGAAGAGGGATCGAGCAATAGCTGCACCGGTTGCTGCAGCCCTCG
>CAZHXC010000588.1:0-2266 GCA_964536145.1 uncultured Spirochaetales bacterium
CCGCCGAGGTTGAAACAGGAGGAACTGAAAGCCACCGCAATACCGAGCCCGGCAAAGATGAGCGGTATGGCGGAATTGAAGAGGTTCCCCAAATAGTAGCGGTTGGTGAACGGGCCGATGAAGAAATAGTAAATTGTTCTGCCTGGGTCGTCACTCAGCAGGAAAATCAGAACGATCGCGATGACGAGAGCTGCGGAGAGTGTTATAGTCAGTCCCGCCGCCGTCGCCATCACTTCGCTGAATCGTCGCTTGCCCTTCATTCCCGGCGTCTCCCTTGAAGTCGTTCCTCAAACCGAGTATATACTCGCCTATTATTTCCTTTGTCGGTTCATCACTGTCGTGAAACACACCAACAACTCGCCCGCGATGCATGATCAAGAGTGTGTCGGCCAATCCTAACGCCTCATCCAAATCGCTTGAGATGAGAAGAATTGCCGCGCGGTTCCGCCGGCATTCGAATATTCTGTTATAAATATACTCCGCCGACGCCACGTCAAGCCCCCAGGTGGGGTCTGAAAACATGATAAAGTCCGATGCCGTGCTGAGCTCCCTCGACAGAATAATCTTCTGAATGCTTCCACCGGAGAGCGTGCCCATAGGGACATCCAAGCCGGTGTCTATCGAGTAGTGGTGCAGCAGTTCCCTCCCGTAGGCTTCCATCGCCTTCCTGTTAAAAAAACCGTGCCGTACAAAGTCGCGCCGGTTTGAGATGACGATATTCTCGAGTACCGATGAGGAGAGACTCGATCCGCGGCGTAATCTTTCCGACGGAACGTACGCCATTCCCTCCTCCCGCAGAAAGTAGGAGCTTGCGTTTGTAACGTCGTGACCTCGATGCTCTATACGGCCCGAATCCACCTTCCTGAGCCCGTTCACCACCTCCTCGAGCTCCTCGAGACCGTTGCCGGTGATTCCGGTCACTCCCACGATTTCCCCTGCCCTGACGGTTAGATTGACTTCGTCAAGAAGCGGGCGGTGACTGCCTTTTTCCGATACTGAGACATCTCTGAGTGCGAGGACCGTTTCTCCCGGCGGCGAAGCTTCCCGTTCAAACCTGAAGGTAACACCTTTGCCCACCATCAGCCTCGAAAGTTCCTTCTCATCGACTTCGGATGTGTTACGGACCGCCGTATGCCTGCCTTTTCGCATAACGGTAACATGATCGGAGATCGCCATCACCTCATCGAGCTTGTGCGAAATGATAATGACCGTCTTCCCGAGATGGGTGAGATTCTCCAGAGTTTCAAAGAGACTGCGGACCTGCTGCTCGGCGAGTACCGATGTCGGCTCATCGAGTATGAGAATATCCGCCTCTCTGTAGAGGATTTTGACAATCTCCACCATCTGCATCTGTCCGGCGGTGAGATCCGCGATTCTTGTTCTTGGATCGAGATTGAAACCGAAATCATCAATTACCCTTTTCGTCATCTCGACGGCGGTTTTCCTGTCGATAAGCACGCCGTACTTGAGCTGCTCCATACCGAGAGTGACGTTCTCCGCCACCGTGAAGGAACCGATGAGCCTGAAATGCTGGTGTACCATCCCGATGCCGAGTTGCACCGCATCCCGGGGACTCCTGATGATGACCTCCCGGTCGTCGAGGAATATTGCCCCTGAATCCGGCCGCTCGAGCCCGTAGAGGATGTTCATGAGGGTGGTCTTTCCGGCGCCGTTTTCGCCTATTATCGCGTGTATTTCATTTTTTTGAACGGAAAGGTCAACGTGATCATTCGCCGCAACGTCGGTTTCCGGGTAGTACTTGCAGATATCCCGCATGTCCAAAAACGACATGGGAACTACCAGTACTTTGGTACTTCGAAAGAAATCTCACCGCTGCGGAGGTTCGCAAGGAACGTATCCATGGTGCGACGCATCGGTTCCGGTACGTGCTCCCTGTAGAGCTCGTGATCATCGGCAAACGCGACATAGTCGTCTCCAGCATCGACTATTCGGTTCTCACCCCACTCGAGATCACCATCGATCGCCGCGGAAAGCGTTTCATACACCAGACGTTCCTGCCTCAGCTCCGAACAACCGAGTATCGTACCCGGGGCGAGTGCGTAATTCTCGCTGTCCATATACACGATGTAGCGCCCCCGCTCCTTCACCGCCGAGATTGCCCCCTGATTCGCTCCGCCACAGATAGGGAGAATGACATCTACTCCGGCATCGAGCATGCTGTTGGCCAGGTCAGCGGCCTTGTTGGCGTCGTACCAGTTCCCCAGTACACGGAAGTCAACGGTTATTGAAGAGTCTACCTGCTGTG
>CAZHXC010000589.1:0-2265 GCA_964536145.1 uncultured Spirochaetales bacterium
TTTTCAAGCCGCTTATAGCCGTCTGCGAGCTCATCCGGGCTCAACGGCTTTCGCTGGACGTTTTCTTCAATCTCCGCTTCGAGTTTGGCTATCTCGTCCTGATCGTTGAGGATTGTCACCTCGATATACTGCCATCCAAGCCGTTTAGCGCTTTCAAGCCGTCTGTGACCCGCGATCAATTCACCCTTTCGCGTCACCGTAATCGGATTCAAAAGGCCGTTCTTTCTCATACTTTCGGCGAGCGCGCCTATGTCACCAAGGTTCTTTCGTATGCGAGGATTCAGGACGATATCACTGATCGCCATACGCATATAATCACGCTCCCGTATATTTCTCGTAGTCGGCAGCCGAGAGCAGCCGAGCGCGGTAAGCCTCGTTATCCGGCTTCATGGTAAGGATCCAGCCGTCACCGAGAGGATCGCTGTTGATCTGCGAAGCGCCGTCACCGCTCAAGGATTCATTTACCGTGAGAACAGTTCCTGAAAGAGGGGCGTATATATCACTCGCTGCCTTGAGAGAGTCGATTGAGCACATTACTTCATCGGCGTCAAAATGGGTTCCAGGATTCGGGAGCTCTATAAATGTGAGCTCTCCAAGCTCGTTTTGTGCAAAATCGGATAGTCCGATTCGCACACCTACTCCCTCCTCGCGTACCCAGACATGTTCCTTTGAGTAGAGCATGAACAAACCTCCGCCTTATCAGTCTAAAAGAGGATTCCCTCCGGGTGTCGACTCTCGTCTACGCTCGGATGAATCCCGCCTATTGTCTTCCTCCAGGTCAAAGTCCTTGACAGGAAGATTCAGATCGATGTTTACATCAAAATCTTCGATAAACAGCCTGTCTTTGATTCTGGTTGTGAGCTTCTCCTCGCGATTGCTTTTTTCCTGGTGATAGTCACAAAACTCTTCCGGCTGTGTTCCTGCTAGAAAAATCTCATCGACCGAGCCTTCGTTACACGTATCGGTGAGCAGCTTCCCGGAGACCGCGCATACCTTCCGCTCGATGAGACCTGTCTCAGGACGGATAAACTCCTTTTTGGGAAGATCTGCGTGTATTTCTTTCATATACTGTGTCCAGATTGGCCCGGCGGCGGTAGCCCCGGTCTGGTTTCTTCCAAGAGATTCTCCCTGCAGGTCAAAGCCGAACCATACCGCAGTAGTCATATAGGGTGAGAAACCCACGGTCCAGGCATTGGACCAGTTGTCCGTTGTACCCGTCTTCCCTGCCATCGGCATGCCGTCAAAACCGCCCACGTTCACACGCCGCCACCGCAACGTTCCGTATTCCACGACTGATTGCAGCATCGTAACCATGACATAGGCTTCCTGCGGAGTTAGGAGCTGCAGCTGCTCCTCGCTTTTCCTCTGCCGTTCCTTGATTTTCTCTTTTTCGTATTCGTAACGAATGTTTCCCTTGCGATCTTCGATATATCGTATGGCGAGGGGCTCGACTTCTCTTCCCTGGCTTGGAAAGGTTGAAAATGCCCTTGCCATGTTGATAGGAGCGACGCTTACCACCCCCAGCGCGAGCGGATATTTCCTCGGGAAGAGTTTTTCATCGTTTCTCTTGTCGTACATCCCCAGAAGTCTGGATGCCCGGTTTATCGCCATATCAAAACCGATCATATCGAGGACTTTTGTCGACGGGACGTTCATGGAGTTCGCAAGAGCGTATCTGGCTGTCACCGGGCCCGACCACGTTCCCAGATAGTTCTGCGGCCGGTACATCGTACCATCTGCGTTGAAAAACACTACCGGAGAATCCATAATCATTGTTGCAGGTGTGATGGTTCTCGACGATATTGCCGCGGAGTAGTAAAGCGGTTTGAACGAGGAGCCCGGCTGGACGGTTGCGTCAATCGCGCGGTTAAACTTTTTGGTTTTAAACTCGCTCCCGCCGATCATGGCGAGAATATGACCTGTGTTGTTTTCAAGGGTAATCAGTGCGCCTTCCACGGTTGTTCTTTGCTGGGTTGACTCAGCCCGCTCAAGCGCGAGGTCGGTCAGATCCGTAATGGTATCGGAGCCTGAGAGAAGCGCTACGGCTACCAGCGTTGGATTGAGTTTGGAATTGAAATACCTCAGAGCGTCTCTTCTTTGCTTGGAATCGGCAAAGTCGAGCCTGTCGATATCGAACATCAAGCCAAGGCCGTCAAGCACCGGCAGGAAGAGTGTGTCCGCTTCCTCGGTTCTTGCAAGCTTTTCCTCATGGTAGGTCTGATTGATCTGGCGGATACCGCCTGACATGTGTTTTTCGGCAGACTG
>CAZHXC010000590.1:0-2260 GCA_964536145.1 uncultured Spirochaetales bacterium
GCCTAACTCACCCCAATGGTTCAATACAGGTCTTCACGAAGTGTACGGGCTCACCGGTCCGCCGCAGGGCCACTACTACGTGGATCATGAGACCGGAGAAATAGAGCGGGCAAAGAGCGCCTACGAGCATCCGCAGCCCCATGCATGTTTTATCATGAATGTAGAAGACGATCTGGTGAATGAAGGCGGCATCATGGACCTGGTTACCCGCGAGGCGCGCCTTTTCAAGTACGGGTCCGGCACAGGTACGAACTTTTCATCTCTCCGCGGCGAAGGGGAACCGCTGAGCGGCGGTGGAATATCATCGGGACTTCTTTCTTTCCTGAAAATCTTTGACAGATCCGCTTCCGCGATCAAGAGCGGCGGGACAACCAGACGGGCGGCAAAGATGGTTATTCTTGACGCCGACCATCCGGATATCGAGAAGTTCGTTCGCTGGAAGGTGGAGGAAGAGCACAAGGTAGCATCGATGGTAGCCGGCAGCGTTCTGGCAAAACGGCACGCCGAGGACCTGCTCGCCGCGGTGAACGACTACCGGGGACTTGCGAAAGACCGGCTCGACCCGACACAGAATACGAAATTGAAGTCGGCTATTCGCCGAGCCCTTGATGACGGGTTGCCGACGACTTACCTCTATCACGTACTTCACACTATTTCCCAAACCGGCGACGCCCCGTCGATGGAGGAATACTCTGTGGACTGGGAGGGAAAGGCTTACCTGACCGCAAGCGGTCAATCGTCGAATAACTCGGTGAGGATAAACAACGATTTCCTCCGTGCGGTGAGGGAAGACGATACCTGGGAACTAGTCAACAGAACCGATGGAGAAAAACAGTCCGAAATGCCCGCACGGGAGCTGTGGCGGGAGATTGTGCAGGCCGCCTGGCAGTGTGCGGACCCGGGGCTTCAGTTTCACACGACGATCAATGAATGGCACACATGTCCCGAGGGCGGAGAGATACGAGGCTCCAATCCGTGCTCCGAATACATGTTCCTGGACAATACGGCGTGTAACCTCGCCTCCCTCAACCTGATAAAGTTTTACAATCCACAGACCGGCGAGTTTCTGCTCGACGACTACCGCCATGCAATCAGGCTCTGGACGCTTGTGCTCGAGATCTCGGTCGTCATGGCACAGTTTCCGAGTTCCGAAATCGCGAGACGGAGCTACGATTACAGGACGCTGGGACTCGGGTTTGCGAACTTGGGCAGCCTGCTCATGGTCATGGGCGTGCCGTATGACAGCGATGAAGGACGCGGGATAGCGGGAGCGCTCTCTGCAATCCTCACCGGAGAGGCCTACGCGGCATCTGCGGAGATTGCCTCGGTTGCGGGGCCGTTTCCAAAATACAGGTTCAACCGGGAGCACATCCTAAAGGTAGTCCGGAATCACCGCAGGGCCGCGTACAACGCGCCGAGAGACGACTATGAGAACCTCTCCGTATACCCGGTTGGTCTGAAGTCGGAACTGGCACCTGAAGAACTGCTCGATGCGGCGCGTTCGGCCTGGGACAGGGCACTCGAGCTTGGTGAAAAGCACGGGTATAGAAACGCACAGGTGACCGCGATAGCCCCGACGGGAACCATCGGATTGTTGATGGACTGTGATACGACCGGTGTGGAGCCGGATTTTGCTCTCGTAAAGTTCAAGAAGCTCGCCGGCGGCGGATACTTCAAGATCATCAATCAGTCGATCCCGCCTGCGCTCGAGGAACTCGGTTATGGTGAAAGAGAGCAGAAGGCGATTATCCGCTACTGTGTGGGCGCCGGTACGCTCCGTGGTGCACCTGGAGTATCGGCGGAGCGCCTCGCACAGAAGGGCTTTAGCGATGAGTTGCTCGCAAGGATCGATGCAAATCTGAAAAACGCGATCACCCTATCGACGGCGTTCGCGCCGCACATCCTTGGCGATGAGTTCCTGCAGCACGTGTTGAAAATACCGGAGGTTACCTACAAGTTGCCCGGTTTTGATTTGCTCAAACATCTTGGCTTTACCGATGACGATATCCAGTCGGCTGAGCTCTATGCCTGTGGTGCGATGACGATGGAAGGCGCCCCCGGTTTGAAAGAGGAGCACTTGCCTGTTTTCGATACGGCTTCCCCATCGGGCAAAATCGGGACGCGCAGCATTCCCTGGACGGCCCACATCGAGATGATGGCCGCAATACAGCCGTTTATCTCCGGCGCGATTTCCAAGACCATCAACATGCCGAGCAGCGCATCGATTGCCGATGTTGAAGGGGCTTACAGGCTTGCATGG
>CAZHXC010000591.1:0-2247 GCA_964536145.1 uncultured Spirochaetales bacterium
AGGAACAGCGGCGTTGGCGTTAGCCGGGGGTTCCGGGCTTCCCCCTTTTCAAAATCGGGTATAATCTTCAATCGAAAAATCTCGCAAACCACCGACGGAGAGGTAATCGTGCACACGGACAAAAAGAAGTGCATCGGCTGCGGCAACTGTGTCGCCGCCTGTACCATGGGCGCCATCTACATTGGCGAGGACGGACTATCCGAGATTGACGAGGACGCCTGCGTGGAGTGCCATGCCTGCTACAACGGCCTGAGCACCGAACACCTTCCTCAGCAGCCCACACGCTTGATCAAGAAGATGCTTTCATTTTTCAAGCTGCGCTTTGATCCTGAACCGGACATCTGCCCTACCGGCGCTTTGACGCCGGATGATCTCGAGTGGCCGCGGGTGCTCAGGCGCGCTTTCAGCGATCCGCAGGTACCCCACGAATCCACAGGTGTGGGCGGCCGGGGCACCCAGGAGGTGAAGACAAACGATGTGACCAACCGGGTCAAGGAAGGCGAAATCGGTTTTACTATCGAGTTTGGCAGACCCGGTGTCGGTGCCTATTTCTCGGATGTGACAAAGGTGTGCCAGGCCGTTGCGCAACTCCCGGTGGTATTCCAGAAGGACAATCCCGTTACCGCGCTTATGAGCGATGTTTCTACCGGCGCGCTGCGGGAAGATGTACTTGGTGAAAAGGTGATGTCCTGTATCCTCGAGTTCAAAGCCGATGAAGAGAATTTGCCTGAAATCGTATCCGCGATCGAAGAAGCGGTGGAAAACATTGACACCACCGTTGCTCTTGGAGCGGCGGTCCGCTGCAACGAAAACGGAAAAGATACGGTGAGAAGCAAGCTCTGGGCGAGAGGCTACGATGTGTGGCGCGCCAAAATCAACATGGGACTGGGAAGACAGACAAATCCTGACTGAAGAGGAAAACCGAAATGACGAATACGCTACATAGATTTCAGAGGCCTGACGATCCAAAGGATGATTACATCGTCTTCACCAGGATAACAAAAGGGGTAAACGATATTGGAGCGACTGAAAAGGGGTTGAAGTTCCTGCAAGCTGCGTTCAAGTACCGCCCGGTCAACATCAAAGCGCATTCAGGGCTCGGCCAGATGTACAGGCCTGAAAAGACTTTGAACCCGTTCAAACTGTATCTTCGGGGCCGCAAAGAGACCGCTTCCTTCGAGCAGTTGCTCGAGGAAATGGATGAGAGCGACGGCCAGGTGCTCGTGGTCTTTGACAATATGCCCGCCGTAGAGAGCTTTCTCAAAGAGATCAAGGAGCTCGATCTTGGCCTTTCGGTGAACGTGTCCTGCCCCGTCGAGGATATGTACGAGATGTCGCCACGCATCGGGATGGTACCCCATTCGATTAACTATGCGATGGGATTCAGGGGAGACAGATACCGGCTGCCTGATCGAAATGTGCTCGAGCTGAGCACGTTGTGCGGCCACGGTTTGATTTCCAACAACTTTGCAGCAAAGATGATCACCATGGTGAAAGAGCGGCGGGTAACACCGGAGAAGGCGGCGGGCTACATGTCAAAGTTTTGCGTATGCGGCGCCTTCAATACAACGCGGGCGGTGCGCATTCTCAACCGGACAATCTACAAGACAAACTCGGAATAGCCGGCTATCTTTTTCTCCAGTCGCGCTGCCAGGTAGCTCGAAGACTCCCGTAACTCATCGAGTATGCGTTTTGCGTCAGCCCGGTAAGATTTCCTTTTCTCGGTTGTCCACTCTTCCGGCGGTTCCCGCATGTTGGAGATCCTGTCGCAAAGCTTCACCATCTGCACTTCCTTCGGCTGCCTGCGTATCCGTCTGAGGCTGTCGGGTATCTGATCGCTTTTGGGGAGGCTCGGATCCTTGCTCAGAGCAAGAACGCCGTCAGCAACCGCCTTCCCAAAGTTCTTTTCAACATCATCATAGGACAACCGGGTATCTTCTATTACATCATGAAGCAGCGCGCATTGTACCGCGAGATCCGGATCATCCACCGTCTCAAACGCAAAAGCTGCAATCACCTCCATAGCGACACTTGTGATGTGCACCACATACGAATAAGGCCTCCCGGGGACCTTTTGGTCCTCATGTGCGGTAGCGGCATAGATCAGGGCTTCTGAATAGGTGTCGGGAGACCAGATAATGGGCATATAATTCCACATTATACACGATTTTCGTTTTTGCATACGCGCCTGGTGCAACCGACGCAACCTGCAAAATCGCCGGCGTTCGAAACACAAGCAGGTATTTA
>CAZHXC010000592.1:0-2242 GCA_964536145.1 uncultured Spirochaetales bacterium
CAACCGTCTTCTGAGAATGCCTCGGCGGTTTTCTCCGGATCTTTGTAATAACCGAGCATCACATTTGGACCTTTGTACAGGATTTCACCCTCGCCGGTTTCCGGATGAGGGTTCTCTATTTTTACTTCACCACCTTCAATAACGAAACCGGTGGCTCGAAAGCCGGATCTCGCTGCGTTGGCGCCGGCGATGAGCGGTGAGGTCTCGGTGAGTCCATAGCCAATCGCGTAAGGAAACCGGGCGTCGCGAAGAAATTTTTCCACATCCTCAGCGAGGCCGGCACCTCCAATACCAAAGAAATACAGCCTGCCACCAAAAACTTTCAGCAGCTTCTTCCCGGCTAACCGGGCGATAAGCCGATGCGTAAGGCGGAAGTGAAACAAAGCCCGTAGCAGCGCTTTGCTTTCGATGTTGGGTAGTATGCTTTGACGCACTACCTTTTCTATGAGAAGCGGGACCGAGAGCATGAGATGCGGTCGTACAGACGCAAGCGCCGGAAGAAGAACACTCGAAGAGGGCGGCTTTCTCAGGTAGTAAACGCACGCGCCTGAAAAAAACGGAATGAGGAATCCAAGGGTGCATTCATAGCTGTGGGACAGGGGAAGTACGGATAACATAGCATGTCCGGGTCTTACCTTTGCAATTTCTTTTGATGTTATGGCATTTGAGCAGATATTATTATGAGACAGCATTACCCCCTTAGAGTTCCCCGTTGTACCGGCGGTGTAGATAATTACCGCAAGGTCTTCCGGTTCGGCTATATGTAACGGTTCCGGCATGGCAGCGCTGTAAAAGTACACCCCGGTGTTTTTTGACAGATCCTGGTGTTGTGTTTTTTCAGGGATGACGGTGAAGTCATCAATAAGGATAAAGGTGTGTTTCCCGTCGATATTCAGGTCTTGTACTTTCTCATATAATCTTTTTGAAACAAAAACGATGGTTGCACCCGAGTGTTCAAGGATGTTGACTATTTCCTCCGGGTGAAAGTCCGGAAGAATAGGGACAATTACCCCGCCGGCCATACTTATGCCAAAGTACGCGGCCCCCCAATGAGGCATGTTTTCGGACAGAATGGCGACTCGATCGCCAATCTCGATACCTTTCGAGGTAAGGAAAGCCGCGACTGTATTCGCCGCGGCGCCTACCTCACCGAAAGTAAACGGAGTTTCATTCACAAAAGAGAGGGCGGGGGAATCTTTGTATTTGGAGATACTATCGGTGAACATCGAAATGAGTGTATGTGTATGAGTGTCCATTATTGCTCTCCTCGCATGATAGGAGTAACATACTCATGCTTGAAAGCTTATTGCGTCTTAGTACGGTAAATGTTTGTCCATCTCGATTTCCCTTGCTATCTTTGTGTCCGGAACCGCTGCAATCAAGGCGGCGCTGGAGCAAGATGAGCATTCGTGGGCGGGGACGCTCCGGTTGCGTCGATCTTTTCTGCAAGAACGCCTCATCTTTGACGCGATATAGTTATTGATAGACTTCCGCGCGTCCCGGCGCCCGGCACGATTCCCATGGCTGTGGCCCCTTTGCCGGCGCACACGAGTCTGTGGTTGACGAGCGTCGCACGCACAGCGCCACCGGCGGATGCTCCGAAGGCACTCCAGGTTTCGAGAAACCCTGCATGTGTGCGCTCTTCATCCGATGCTACTCGTCGTGGTACGGCTTCTTCTTGACGCTTTCAATGATCAAGCCCGAGCAGATGGTAATTGGTGTCGGAGCGATGCCGCTTTGCCATTCTACCGCATTGCGCGGCGTATCTTGACCATCCTTGCTTCGAAGCCTATGCTGGCACCATTCCGGCGATGGAGTTCGCCGCCGTCCTACACGGAAACCGCTTCATGCTAATAACTCCTGGTGTTACCTTCAATTTGATCGAGAGCGGAGGTTTGTGTGGGCGATCTCAATGTGATTTTCGTTGTGATTCTCGTCGGAGGCTGGTTGAGCGGCCGTCTTGCAGCGCGAATAAAGCTCCCGGCGATTCTCGGAATGATGCTGTTTGGTATTTGTGTTGGTTTCGCTCTGCGCGAACGTTCTCCTGATACATTCTGGGACCTTGTGCCGCTGCTCAGGTCAACGGCGTTGATCATTATTCTTCTGCGGGCCGGCCTCGGTATCAGGAAGGCCGCTCTGGCAAGAAGCGGCGTCACCGCAGCGTTGCTCGCCTTCGTCCCGTGCTTCATTGAAGGGACCGCTGTCACCTTAATTCTTTATTATCTCTGGGGCTTTCCACTAT
>CAZHXC010000593.1:0-2236 GCA_964536145.1 uncultured Spirochaetales bacterium
CCCGGGTAGTGATACGGAAAGCGCGTTGTTCACCGATGTTACTCCGGCCACGCTCGAAGCGCTTTCAAAGGCCGCCACTTTTTCGGTAAACGAGGAGACCGATCCCTGCAGGGTAACCTCGCCATCATCGATATTCTGCACATCCACGTTCCCCTCGATGATCACCTCTCCTCCGGTTGCCGTCACCGTTACTCCGGATGCATCGATATCGGAATCCACGAGCAGAGCGTGTTCTACCACCGTTTCCAGGTTGCGATTGGCGGTGATTTCCGTTTCCTCGGGCTCTATCATCAGGTTGTTTTCCACGGCAATCACCCCCTCGACATCCCAGGCGTCTGAGACGGCGATTTCCCTGGCGAACAGCGAGGGTACGGTACCCGTGAGTGTCACTTCGCCGCCGGAGACCGCAATCGTGATATCCGAGGCGTCCACCCGTGTATCCTGAACGAGTTGCTCGGTGACGTTCTGCTTTATTCTCTCCTGATCGGAGACGCCGCCGCCGTCACATGCAATGACCGCGAGTGAGAGTAATACCGCGGCTGCGCACGTGGCCGCCGACGCCATTGTGCGCGTCGCTGCTTGGGCCGGTGCGCCGGCAATCGCGCGCGCCGCAGCGCCGGCAATCGCCCGCACCGCCATCAAGGCGACACCCGTCCTGCTATTCGACCTTCCTGAGCGCATCATTAGTTTGTCCTGCGTAAGCGGTGGCATTGTTCTCTGCCTTCTCTTCATCGAAATTGAGATTGTATTTTTTGAGCTTGTTGTAAAATCCTTTCCTGCTGATTCCAAGCATACGGGCGGCTTCGCCCTTGCGGCCGTTGACCTTGCGAAGGGTCGCCTGGATAAGCTCGATTTCGAGCTCTTCGAGCGTTGAGCCCCCTTGGACCCTCGAAATCCCGTCATCGGGCTCTTGATCATCCATTTCTTCATCAAAAAGATCGGTTGCGGTGATAAAATCGCCCTCCGCGGCAATGATCGCGCGAATTACCATGTTTTCGAGCTCCCGGACGTTTCCCGGCCAGTCGTGGGAAAGCAGTCGTCGTACGGCGTCGTCCGAAAAACCGCGGATATCCCTGCCAAACTCCTCTGAGTATCTGCGGCGAAAGGTGTCCGCAAGCAGGAGGATATCATCAGGCCGTTCACGGAGTGGGGGTAGATGTATCATAAAAACGTTCAATCTGTAGTAGAGGTCCTCTCTGAACATTCCCTCGCGTACCGCCGATTCGAGATCCGCGTTTGAAGCGGCGATGAGCCGCACGTGGCAGTTATGAAACGCCGAACCACCGACACGTCTGAACTTGCTCTCTTCGAGGACACGCAAAAGGCTGACCTGCATCTCTTCATCCATTGTACCGATTTCATCGAGAAAGAGAGTCCCGCCGTTTGCAGTCTCAAAAATACCTTTTTGCATGGTTGTTGCCCCGGTAAAGGAGCCTTTCTCGTGTCCAAACAGGGTGCTTGCTATCAGGTCTTTCGGGATCGCACCCATGTTGACCGGGTAGTAGAGTTCCTCGGGCTTTTGGCTCGTCCGGTGTATCTCCCGCGCTATCATGTCCTTACCGGTTCCCGTTTCTCCAAGAACCAGCACAGGTATATCGTACCGGGTCACCCGCTCGATCTGGCGATAGATCGCCTGCATCGATTTACTGCCACCGATAATGCTGCCGAATTGGCTTCCCATATGCTCTCCGTCTTTTATCGCTATACGTCTCATCTAATGATGTCAGGGTAGTACAGTGGGATTTCTTTCTGAATAATCCAAAGAGAGTATATTTCGCCTTATTGGCGGTTATTTGGGAAAATATGGTATTCGGACGGTCTCAGCCGGCCACGTATGCAACGATTATCGATGCTATGGCAACCGCAATCAGCAACCAGAAGAACACGGACAATCCCCAGCTCGCCGCACGTTGTTCCTCCAGTTCCGCGGCGGCTTCAGCCCGGGTTCGCGGTGGTCTCCTGCGAACCGGTATAAAGGCCGCAAGGATGAGAAAAAGCACTGCCGCGACAACAAGGGGCGGCAGCCAATAGCCGCTGAAGACAGGCGGACCAAATGCCGGAAGCCACAGCGCGGTACCCCAGGGTATGAGAAAAAAGAGCAGAAAGAGCGGGAGCCACACCGCTACGCCTCTGTCGACATCCAGTAACGCGTAGACGATAAATGCAAAAAACAAACCGACCAACCCACTTTCATGAGTTAAATTGGCGCTTATTAAATTATCATTACAAAAACACT
>CAZHXC010000594.1:0-2227 GCA_964536145.1 uncultured Spirochaetales bacterium
TCACCGGAATCGTGGTATATTTTGCGCGTTCCGGGTTGCGGAGAGTATAGTTCATATTCGGTGCCGGAAGCCTTCGTGCGATGCCCCGCAACATTGCCCCCGGTTTCAAAATGGGATACAGTTTCCATAATCGGGCACCGCCCGGAATAAGGTGGCACAATGCTACCGTATGCTTGCGCCGGTGCAAACCTGCAAGGAGGTTTCTATGCAGTTGGAGGATTCGTCGGGGAAAGTTTCAACCCCCAGGAATGTAACTGAAGTGACTGAGATGGTTGACCGTCTCGGCAAGGGGCTCGACCACTGTATACTCAGTGATGGCGATATTTTCATACAGGCTGCCGGTTCAGACCCGCGGCTTGTAGTGGAATACGGCGACTCATCGGGCCATTATGAGGCTGCCGGCCTCCATTCGGCCGGGACCGTGAAAGATCTCTTCACCGCTTTTTTCAACAACAACGATTCCTGGAAAACAATGGTCGCATTTTCGCCGGCGAATGCGGCTTCAGGCGGCTCGCCGGAAAACACCGGGACAGGAGCCGGTAGGGCGCCTGAGACATGGCGGACAGATCCTAAAGGCAGCTTGTTAGAATCGCTGAAGCATGAAGTGAAGAACAACGTCACACGGATCGTACGCCGGGGCGTGAGAGACATCTTTCGAAAGTTCAGGTAATCCCGGTCCTCTATCATGCAGGCCGGCATCTGGCTCTTTGGTTTTATAGTACTACTTGTGCTGCCACTCACCCTCCTTGTCACATGTTGCACCTATGAAAAAGAGCCTTCCGAATGGATCCAGTTTAGTTCCGCCACCCGGTCACCGGATGATTCAAAGCTGGCGTACCTTCGCTACTACCGGAAGTACCGTAAGCCGAGCGGCCTGAACCGGTTTCCCGATGGCGGCAGATCCAAGACGCTCGAGGAGGAACTGGCCCTCTACCTCTACGACTACAGCGACGGGTCGAGCAGAAAAATCGTACCGGTGGATGGCCGCACGAGCAATCCGCCGAGCATCATTATTTCATGGAAGAACGATTCCCTGGTGTATTGGCTCCACAGCTCTTTCAACAAAAACTACGTCCCACCGGTGTCCTGGTCTGAGAACAAAGGGATCTTCTACGTGGATATCGAAAGCGGGGAACAGAGGCAACTGATAGACTACGGCGAATCTCCGGAGCTCAGTCCTGACGGCAGCCGAGTGGCGTTTCTAAAAAGAACCGGCGGGGATTCCCACGAATTACGGCTGGTGAACACCGACGGTACAAATCTACGGGTGTTGAAGAATCTCGAAGAAATCCGGGTTAACTGGATAGAGTGGGTTGAAATGGACAGTCTCTACCTTCATTCTTCGTTATCGGAGAAGAAGGTATATGAGCTCGACTTGGTTGGCGGAAATCTCACGCCTACAGAGCGATCCTACAGGTCATTTCCACCCCAGGTAAGCAGAAGCGAGCTGAAAGAACTGCTGCAATCGGCAAACGGGAAGGCGAATAATGCGACAAGTGAGGATCAAGATGAAAAGAAAGGATAATCGTTCTACGCGGCATTTTCTGTGTATCCTCTTGATTTTGCTCATATTCAGTGTCACCGCTGCTGCCCAAGAGAAGCTGGACGAACAGTGGGTGCGTTTTCCCCTTGGCGGGAGCTCCTTTGGACCGCTCTACGGCGCCTCTTCAGTATTGGAACCCACAGAGGGGATGTATCGTTCCCGTTACGGCTGCGACAAAGCCGTAAACCAGGACCGCGCCACCGCATGGGTGGAAGGGATTCCGGGTCCGGGCGAAGGTGAGAGCTACCGGCTGGGGCTTGAGTATTATCCTGAAGCGCTCGGTTTCATAAACGGATACGCGAAGAACAGGGGGCTTTTCGAGAAGAACTACCGGGTCAGAAACTTGAGCGTTCAAGTTTACGCAGGGGTGAACCTGAGTGGTTTTGCGACCCAATGGGAGGAATACTATGACGCGCAAGCGATCACGGAAACGCGAACTGTGGAGCTTGCAGATTCAATGGAGCCTCAACGCCTCCCGCTCCCCTTTGACCGGGCCGGGCTGATGTCGAGAATGGATGAGTTTCAAAACTCGGAAGCCATTCGCACCCTGGATATTCCACAAGCCAAAGAGATGGGCTTGAGCGGGAGTGAGAGCTTGCCAAAGAGTTTTCGCTATGTCATCCGGCTTCAAATAAACGCCGTCTATGCCGGCACTACCTGGGAAGATACCTGCATCGCCGAGCT
>CAZHXC010000595.1:0-2226 GCA_964536145.1 uncultured Spirochaetales bacterium
GGTAAACAAGCCACTGATCGTGCAGCTCCCACGCCATGCTCGCCAGCTCCCTGGCATACGCTTGAGCCAACTCAGGTTTACCGTCTGTGTAGACCATCGTCGAAAGCCCCAGATGCGCGACGTCGGCAAAGGGAAATCCGGCAAAACATGAGGCCGATATCACATCGGGATCACCTTCTATCTCTCGGGCCCTGTCGATAAGCCGGCGCATCGGCGTGTCATGTCGGCTGGTAACCTGTGATTGCAACGGAGTCCACAGCGGAGGTTTTTCGAGAGCGCCTTCCGGTTTGATCCGGCCCTTGATGATGTCGACAATCCTGTCTGCAACTTCCGCACCACGTTCGTGAGGGTCTACATGCGGATAGGTGTCGTAACCGATGAGGAGCGTTGCGTTGTCCATCATCTCCCGGGTGTTCAGCGAATGAAGATCGAGTGTCGCGGCGACGGGAATATCCGGCCCGATTAGCGCGCGCACGTCACGAAGCACACGACCCTCCGCGTCAGGTATACCATCAACGACACCGGACCCGTGAAGGTGCAGAAGCACTCCATCGATCTCACCGGCATCCTTGATTCCTGCGAGGAGTTTCTCCTCGATCCAGTCGAATGTTTCCCGGGGAATCAGTCCGCCGGGAATCGCCGAAGCCGCGATAGTCCAGACGAGCTCAAAGCCGTGCCTCTGGGAGGCTTCGAGGAATGAATTTTCAATTGACGATGTTCCGGCGAATCGCTTTGGTATCTCATTGCCGAGGGTGATGCCCTGCTTTTTGAACTCATCAAGACTTGTCGGAATGTTGGAAAAGGTGTTTGTCTCATGGGAAAAAGTGCCGGTAACGATTTTCACGGGAAACCTCCAATGGTCAACGTCCAAAGCCGATGGATCGCTCTTTCTTTGGTCATCATATCCCGGAGAACCGCTCGCCACAACGGGCCGAAACGCGATAGACAGAATCAGCCGTATCGCGCTATAAACATCCGCATGAATCAGCCTAAAGACACTCGAGCATTTGCCGAAAGAGCCAAGGATTACTTCCGGATGGCGTTCACGTCCATCCTCCCGCTTTTCATTCTTGCTCACTTCACGCACCACGTCATCACCGCAATAGCCCCGCCACTTCTCCCGATGATTCGCACGAGCTTCTCGTTGAGCTATACCGAATCCGGATTGCTCCTATCAGCATTTACCATCGCCTATGGAGTGGGGCATCTGCCGTCGGGCTGGCTCAGCGACCGGGTCAGTCCATTGTTGATGATATTCATCGGCATTGCGGGGGTAGCGATAGCGGGTCTGGTGTTTGGTCTCGCTCCCGTTTTTCCGATGCTCATCGTTGCCAATGTGCTCATCGGGATCGCCGGAAGCGGCTACCACCCGTCAGCGAGTTATTTGATTGGAAGAATCACCAAGCCGGAACAACGGGGAAGCGCCCTGGGCTTACACGTCATCGGCGGAAGCGCGAGCTTCTTTCTCGCGCCTCTTTTGGCAGGCGCCATTGCGATAGCGGTAGGCTGGAGGGGCACCTATATCTCGTTGAGCATTTTCACGCTGCTTCTTGGGATTGTCATGGTATTGCTGTTACGGAGAGCGACAAACAAACGTGGCATCGCCAGGACCGAGCCGAGAGCAGCTAAAGAAGCCGGTCGCGGGTTGCGATTTTGGATTTGGATCTCCGCGTTTTTGGCTCTCAGCACTTTGAGTGGGTCCCTCGTGGGCTCAACAATCGGATTCATACCGCTGGTAATGGTGGACGTGTACGGCTTCCGCGAAGAAGCCGCGGCGGGGCTGCAAGCGATCATCTTCTCCGGAGGATTCTGGGCCGCTCCTCTCGCCGGATACCTCTCAGACCGGGTGGGAAAACTGCCGCTGTTATTCGTTGCCTGTACAATAGCCATACCGGCGGTTTTTCTGCTTCCGCGAATCGCAGTGGGCCCCGGGCTGTACCTGCTGTTTGTCCTTATTGGTGTGTTCGTTTTTGTACGCATGCCGGTCTCGGAAGCCTTTCTCTTTGCCAACGCGCCTGCGAGGCAGCGAGCCACTCTGCTCGGTGTTTACTTCCTCGGAAGCTCGGTTGGCGGCGGCGTATTCACCCCACTCATCGGATGGTTGAGCGATGTTCGTAATTTCCAATTCAGCTTTGCGGTTATTGCCGTTATCCTGCTCGTTTTGACGGTTGTAACCGGCATAGTTCTGACAATGCTCAGGCATGAAGGCAGACGTTCGGTCAAGCC
>CAZHXC010000596.1:0-2220 GCA_964536145.1 uncultured Spirochaetales bacterium
TTCCTGCATGCAATGATTTACACGTAAGAATACGGATTGTCCCGCTTCCGTCAAGATAATATCGCAAATTGGCAGGATTTCAACGTTCGTTTTTTTGGAGAGCAGAAGGCGCGACAGTGACACGTACCCTCCCCGCTGTGCAAAATGTGTTTGACATCATTTTCCCGCCGCTATATAATCGGCTTTCGGTCGTATCTATCTATAGAAACACCCGAAGCTAAAGAGTCATATAGAGCAGTTTCGCGTCTTACAACGGAGGTAACGCAATGAAAAAAGCGCAATTTATCTTATCACTACTCATTATCGCCTGTATCGCTTCTCCACTATTTGCCAACGGTGGAGCGGAAGGGGAAACCGGCCCGATAAAGATCGGTGCCATTTTCTCTGAAACCGGGCCCGTGTCATTCCTTGGCGCGCCTGAAGCAAACACCGCGAGGATGATGCAGGAACAAATCAACGCTGATGGCGGTGTGCTCGGCAGGCCTATCGAAATCATCATAAAGGATGATCAGGCGAGCACTGAAAAGACCCTCTCCTTTGCAAAACAGCTGGTGGAGGAAGAGGGAGTCATCGCGATAATAGGTCCTACGGGAAGCGGAAACACCATGACAATCAAGGACTATATGGAAGAATCTCAAACCATCCTCCTGTCGTGCGCCGCCGCGGAAGCCATCGTTGAGCCTCTTGCGGATTATGTTTTCAAAACACCCCAGAAGGATTCCGATGCGATACGCAAAATCTTCATGACCATGAATGACATGGGGATCCGCCGTATCGGTGCCTTAGCCGGCGCTACCGGTTTTGGTAACGAAGGACTCAAGCAGATGCAGGCCCTCGCCCCGGAATACGGAATCGAAATCGCCATCGCCGAGACATACAGCATCCGGGAAGCCGATTTCACCGGTGTCGTCACGAAGGTAAAGGCTGCGGATGTGGAAGCGGTGGTGAACTGGTCGGTTTTCCCCGCACAATCGATTATTCCCAAAAACATGGCGCAGCTTGGATTTGATGTCCCGCTGTTCTGCAGCCACGGATTTGGCAATATTAAGTATGTGGAGGCGGGCGGCCAAGCGGCGGAAGGCATCTACTTTCCCTGCGGAAGGCTCCTTGCGGCTGAACAGCTGCCTGACTCGCATCCTCAAAAGGAGGTGCTTGTCGAGTATAAAAGTGCCTATGAATCGGAATTTGATGAAGCTGTGAGCACCTTTGGCGGCCATGCCTATGATGCCCTCATGATCCTCATCGAGGCGATAGAAAAGGCCGGAAGCACTGACAAGGATGAAGTACGGGCAGCAATCGAAACGATCACCGGTTTTCCCGGTACCGGCGGGGTGTTCAACTACTCACCCACCGATCACAACGGCCTCGACATCGAAGCGCTGACCATGTACGTGGTAGAGGACGGTAAATTCGTACTGTACGAAGAGTAGCATTTTCATCTAATATACCATTCCATGAGCTTCGCGCAATTTTTGCAATACTGCCTATCGGGTATCACGGTAGGCAGTATTTACGCTGTCATAGCCATCGGTTTCAACATCATCTATAACGCCACCGGCATCATCAACTTTGCGCAGGGGGAGTTTCTCATTTTAGGCGGGATGATTGCCATCACCCTCTCCTCTTTTATGCCTATCGGGTTCGCTATCCTCATCGCGGTGGTCGTTACCGCACTTGTCGGCGGGTTGGTGGAGATAACCTTTATCAGATGGCTCAAAGATCCCGGCGTACTCAGGCTCATTGTCATCACAATAGGGGTCTCTATACTGATGCGCGAGTCGATGCTCCACATCTGGGATGAAAAGATCAGGGCCCTCGACCATTTCACCGGCTCGGAGATTTCATCAATCAACATCTTTGGCGCCTACATCTCTCCGCAGGCGCTGTGGGTGCTCGGGATAAGCGCCGTCATCGTTGTCGGGCTCACCCTGTTTTTCAGGTTCACCCCGGTAGGCCGGGCTATGCGCGCATGTTCGGCAAACCGGACCGCAGCCCGTCTGTGCGGCATCAAGGCCAAGTGGATGGTCACCTACTCCTTTATGATCGCCGCCGGGATAGGCGCTCTTGCAGGCTGCGTCATTTCGCCGCTCGCGCAAACCCAGTACGATATGGGCTCGCCGCTGGCGATCAAGGGGTTCACCGTGGCAATCCTCGGCGGATTGGGCAACAGTATTGCGGCGGTTGTGGCGGGGATCATCATGGGGCTGATCGAGTCGTTCA
>CAZHXC010000597.1:0-2215 GCA_964536145.1 uncultured Spirochaetales bacterium
ATCCTTCCAAAACGGCCTTTCATACCGTGACTCATCTGACCGCGAAAGGTGAACCCGCCGTCACCGAGGATACGCACATAGGCGCTGATATCGAGGGGTTTGCCGTGTTCATCATCTACCTTACCGCCAAGTTTCAAATCAATGGTCTTCCCGACACCCGCCTTATGCGCCACCTCTACCGCTTCAGGATCGCACATGACACCTATCACGGCGTCTTGTACATTTGCCCGGATGAGTTCTTCGAGTATCACCGTCCCGTCAGCGGGCGCCCCGCCTCCCGGGTTGTCCGACCCATCGGCAAGAACAACCGGCCCTTGCGCCTTTTCTCCGACATACCGAATCACCTCGGATGCGGAGGAGAGCTCGGGTTCGAACTCGTCCCGTATCGAGAAGACATACTCGCCAAAGGAGCGGGCGGTTTGCTCGGCAAGGTTCCTGTCGCCGTCGGCCACCGCGACCACCGACATGCCGGCTTCACGAATATCCGCAAAGGGAAATCCGCCGGAGAGGGTCATCGTTAGTATTCTCGTGTCTTTTTCTATTTGATGCAGGCGCTCCATGATCCCGGTCATCGGAGTCCTCAGGGTGCACTGCTTTGGAGGAAGAGTGAGCAAAGGAAGCTGGAGGTAAGCCATTTCAGGCTGGACTTCGCGCTCGACGGTCCTCACCATGAGCTCAACGGCTTCAATGCCTCGCTCCTTTGAATCGCAGTGGGGGTAGGTGTCATAACCGATTATGGCCTGAGTATTCGAGACCATGGCCGGTGTTATGTTGGCATGCAGGTCGAGGGTCATCATCACAGGAGTCGAGCCGGCTAACTCCCGGACCGCCGCCGCCAGGTCTCCCTCGGCATCCTCGATATCTTCGGTCACCATAGCCCCGTGCAGGTCGAGGAGTATCCCGTCACACGGCAGTGCTTTTTCCAGCCGGTCAAGAAGCGTGTTCTTCAAGTGTTCATATACGCGCTGCTCTACAATTCCGCCGGACATAGCGGATGCGTGAAATACCGGTTCGAGGGTGACGCCGAAAGCGGTGGCGCCGGCTAAATATCCCCCCATGATCGTGTTGGTGCCGGTGTAGCGGCTGAGTATTTGCTCCCCCGGGAAGGTGTCATCACCGCCGCTGCGGGTGGCAAAATCATCGAGGGTCGTTTTCACCCTGGCAAAGGTGTTTGTTTCATGAGTCAGTCCGACGGCTACAATTCGCATACCCCAGAATGCGCCGCAGGCCTGAAAAATGCAATAGTTGTGCGGCAGCCGTGACCTCTCTCTAACCCGGATTTATAGAAAGAATAGTCGTATCTGTGTATTGAAATTCGTCCGCAACGGCGTATAGCATCTGTACAACATGAACAACAACGGCAGGACAGATAAGCCGGACAGACCCTGGGCAAAACCGGCTGACGCGGTGCTTGATGGGCTCGAGGTAGATCCGGAAAGCGGTTTGAGCAGCGGTGAAGTAACAAAGAGGCGGAATACCTCCGGAGAAAACCGTCTCGAGCAGGTAGAGAAGGAGAGTACCCTCGCTATACTGGTGCGGCAATTCAAAAGCCTCATTATGGCGGTGCTCGCCGGTGCAGCTGGACTCTCGATTGCCTTTGGGAAGTGGATAGACGCAATCGGTATCGTCATAGCGCTCCTGATCAATGCCCTTATCGGTTTTTTCACAGAGCTCAAGGCCATCCGCTCCATGGAATCGCTCCAACAGATGGATGTGAAGTACACCACGGCATATCGGGACGGTAAGGCGAAAGATATCAAGGCTGAAGAGGTGGTGCCGGGAGACATCATCGCCGTTGAGGGCGGTGATGTCATTACGGCGGATATGCGGGTCATCGAGGCCAACCGGCTTCAGGTAAATGAATCCGCGCTTACCGGTGAGTCGGTTCCGGTGCAGAAGAGCGTGGAACCGGTGGACGACGATACACCACTCGCGGACCGCCACAGCATGCTCTATAAAGGCACTTCGGTTACCGAGGGGAGCGGACGCGCTGTTGTCGTGAGTACGGGGATGGAAACTGAGCTCGGGACGGTGGCCACGATGGTGGGAGAGGCGGAATCCGAGCGGGACCCGCTCAAGAAACGCCTCGACTCGCTGACAACCGGACTTCTCCGTGGAATTGTCGTTGTTGCGATTGTCGCCGCAGTTGCCGGTGTCATAGCGGGAAAAGAGCTCTTCACGATGATCGAAACGGCTGTGGCACTCTTTGTGGCGG
>CAZHXC010000598.1:0-2212 GCA_964536145.1 uncultured Spirochaetales bacterium
CTCAGACGCGCAAGCGCTGCAACTACTCCGGAAAGCTGCACCACCTGATGGAGGGTTCTCCGGCAGTTACAGGTTGCCGAATGTTCTATCACATGTTCGACATAGCCGCTCAGGTATGCAATCGACGATTGCAGAAGCTCCATCGGTTTCGCCTTCTCGGGAAATTCGCGAATCATCTGAATGATGGGCTCTTTCAATTCGCGGGCGTCGCGCATCTTCTTCCTGAACTCATCGAGTTGGTCTTTATTCGGCAGCTCGCCATAAAGAAGAAGGTAGGTTACCTCCTCAAAATCGCAATGCTCGACGAGATCGGTAATCGAGTATCCCAGGTAGTAGAGCTTTCCTTTCTCACCGTCCACCTTACTTATCTTACTTTCGGTGGCAATGACCCCCTCGAGTCCTTTCGCATACGTTACATCAGGCATGGTTTCCTCCTCCTGCTCATCATATGTGAATTGCGCCTTCACCCGCCGCCAGAGCCGCTTCTCTGATCGCCTCCGGGAGCGTCGGATGCGCATGTATCGTTCTTCCTATGTCCTCGGCGCTGCCGTTGAACGCCATCACCGAGACAATTTCTGCAATAAGCGCCGAGGCGTGTGCGCTCAAGATGTGGGCGCCGAGGATCGCATCGGTCTCCGAGTCCGCCAGAATCTTCACAAACCCGGCGGAATCGTTTGAGGCAAGGGCCCGTCCGTTCGCGCGGAAAGGGAAACTCCCCTTCTTGTATGTAACCCCGGAGCTTTTTAGCTCTTCCTCAGTTCTTCCGACACTCGCCGCCTCAGGATGGGTGTACGCTACGCTCGGAACGATCGAATAGTCGACATGGCCCGCCTTTCCGGCTATACATTCCACGCAGGCTATCCCGTCTTCCTCGGCCTTGTGCGCAAGCATCGGTCCCGATACAAGATCACCTATCGCGTAGATTCCCTGCACGTTTGTCTCGAATCTGTCGTTCACCCGCACCCTGCTTCCGTCGAGCTCTATGCCCAGAGATTCCAGGTCCTGGCTGTGATAGGGCTGTCTTCCCACAGCGACAAGAGCTTTTTCCCCACTGAAACTCACCGCTTCCCCGTTTTTGTCTTCCGCCTGCAGGATCACGTTGCCTTTTTTCTTGTCAAAGCCGGTCACCTTTGTCGAGAGACTGATTTCCATTCCCTGATCTGTCAGCTCGCGTTTGAGCATACGGGAAGTTTGCAGGTCCCATCCCGGAATAATCGTGTCCATAATTTCTATCACGGTTACTTTGGCCCCGAGTCTTGCCCATACGCTTCCAAGCTCGAGGCCGATGATACCGGCGCCAACCACGAGCAGATGCTCGGGCACTTTTTCAAATGCGAGCGCCTCTTTCGAGCTGACAATCACCTCACCGTCAAAGGGGAGAAACGGCAGTTCGACGGGCACGCTGCCGGTTGCCAGTACGATAGAACCGACGTTGATTGATCCGACCTCTGTCGAGCGGGCTTTTCCGGCGGTCTCCCCGCTTTCTTCAGGCGGGTCGATCCGAATGGTCCCGGGCTTTTCCACGGTTCCGACGCCATGGAATACGGTGACACCGTTTTTCTTCATAAGCGACCTGAGGCCACCGGTCAGCTTATCCACCACCTCATTTTTGCCGTCATGGAGCGATGTGAGATCGAGCTCGACCCCTTTGACTCCGATACCCTGCGGGAGTTTTGCATTTCTTATCTTGAAGTAGGTCTCACTCGAATCGAGCAGGGCTTTCGAAGGAATACAGCCGATATTCAAACAGGTGCCGCCGAGCCGGGGCGCCTTTTCAACAAGCGCAACCTTCATACCGAGCTGCGCCGCACGAATCGCCGAGACGTAGCCGCCCGGGCCTGATCCGATGATGCCGATATCGAAATTGTCACTCAAAGGGCTTACTCCTCTTCTTACAGACCCAGCAGCAGTTTTTCCGGATCCTCGACCAGCTGCTTTATCCGGACAAGAAAACGCACCGCGTCCCGCCCGTCCATAATCCGGTGATCGTAGGTGAGCGCTACATACATCATCGGTCTGATCACTACCTCGTCATCTATGGCTACCGGCCTTTTCTGTATGGAATGCATCCCGAGAATGGCCGATTGAGGCGGCGTAGGAATGGGCGTGGACAGGAGGGATCCGAATACTCCGCCGTTTGTGATTGAAAAGGTACCGCCTGAAAGATCGTCCACCGAGATCTTTTTTTCCCTCGCCTCGGTAGCGAACCTCA
>CAZHXC010000599.1:0-2212 GCA_964536145.1 uncultured Spirochaetales bacterium
GGCCCGAGGAGAACGAGGGGGACTGGCTCCCGATGACCGAAGACACGACCCTCTTCATGGTGCGGCAGACATTTGGCAACCGAGAAGAGGAGAGCGAAGCAACCGTCAATATCGAAAGCATCGGGAAAGAGATTGCGCCTCGAGAGTTGACACCCGAGTTCCTCGACAGGGCACTCTCGCAGACCGCTGCTTTTGTTGCCGGGACGTCGGCTATATTCACCCGGTGGGCTATCGGTTTCAAGAAACACGAAAACGAGCTTCCCGAGTTTGACGAGAAAGTTTCGACAAACCTTGGTGGTGATCCCGACATCGTCTACTACCATAGCTACTGGCGGCTTGATCCTGGAAACGCGCTGGTGATAGAGACAGAAATCCCCGAGTGCGATTACTGGAACTTTCAGTTGAACAACTTCTGGATGGAGTCCCTCGATTATCGGTACCATCGGATTCATATCAATCAGAGTAATGCCAAGCTCAACGATGACGGTTCGGTTACGTTGGTGGTCTCACCGGCTGATCCCGGGCATCCGAATTGGCTCACTACCGCGGGGCACACCCACGGCACGATGTGTTTTCGCTGGATCAAGCCAAAGACCGAACCACCGCAGCCAAAGACCCGGGTAGTGCCGGCAGGCGAATTGAAACCCGCCTCTCCTGGGTCATGTTCATGATACGCCGTACAACCAGATTTCCCGAGTCGAGGCATACTCCGTCAGCCGTTCGCGCTGCCAACACCATGCTGCGTGTGGAACGGAAACGTCTTGCAAAGTCGCTTAGCGTCGAGGCGTTACTCGATGATGCCCGCAGGATCACCGGGCTCAATGACTTTGGCCCGGATGATTTCCGGGAGCCTCTCTCCATGCTCATCGAGTCGATCCACCGTGAGGCGGACCTCCACCCCCTCGGATACCTGATTACCCGGTCACGTTTGCTCGGTGTGTTGAAAAACAGGCTGAGAGCACAATACTGGTTCAACCGCTGTCCGGAGATACTTCAGCAGGAAGTGGACCCTCCCTTTGTCATCACCGGGCTTCAACGGACAGGCACCACCCTCCTGCAGCGGTTGCTCGCTTCTGATCCTGAGGTGAGATCCGTTTCATCCTGGGAGGGACTGAATCCGGCGCCCCCGATTCCCCGATCCGGGACCATCGGGACGACAGTGTTCGAGCCAAACGGCAAGGATCATCGGTTGCGCGCCGCCCAACGGGCCGAAAAGGCGCTCAAATTTCTCGCGCCTGAGTTTTTTGTGATCCACCCCGTCGAACATGACGGCCCCGAAGAGGAAGTGCTGCTGCTCGACAATTCCTTTGTCAGCACCGTTCCGGAAGCCCTCATGTATGTTCCGAGCTTTTCCAGTTGGCTCGAGGAGCAGGACCAGTCACCGGCGTATCGCCGTCTCGTCGATCTGCTCAAGCTGCTCCAATGGCAGGAGCGGAGGCAATACTGGGTACTCAAGAGCCCCCATCACCTGGAATGGCCCGACTACCTCGTGTCGCACCTCCCAAACGCGAAAATCATCATGACCCACCGGGACCCGGTGGTGGCGACAAACTCGTTCTTCAGCATGGTGTGGCACAGTAACCGCCTCCTCTCGGAGAGCACAACCGCCGAACAGCTCGCACGCCACTGGTTGCAGAAGACCCGGCGGATGGTGAACCGTTTTATCGCGCATCGCGGCCCTAACGGTAGCATCGGTACAAACCCGGTGGTGGATGTCTCATACTACGACTTGGTGGCGGACCCCATTGCCACGGTACGGGAGATATACGAGGAGTTTGGCCTCGAGCTCACCGCAGAAAAAGAGGCACGCATGAGTAAGGTGCTAAAGAACCACAAGCGCGACAAGTACGGCATACACAAGTATCATCTCGAGAGTTTCGGGATTTCGCGGGAGGAGTCGGGGGAGGCGTTCGCCGATTACCGGGACCGGTATGACGTCCCACGGGAGCAGGACAGGTGAGCCCGAGCGGACGATACGGTGGAGCTGTCTCGTCCACGTTGTCAGGAATTGCGGATCTGTTCGGCAGGCACGAACCGGCGGGGAGACTGAGCGAGAGCGACCGTATAGACGGGCTAACCTGCCTCGTCACCGGAGGGAGCTCGGGTCTTGGCTTTGCGGTGGCATGCGAGCTTCTCCGTCGCGGCGGGCGGGTAATCGTCACCGGACGCACCGCCGGAGATCACGGCGTGCGAGGAATCGGCCTGCTTTCTC
>CAZHXC010000600.1:0-2204 GCA_964536145.1 uncultured Spirochaetales bacterium
CGAGCAATGGCCGGAGTCAATGGCTGGTGGTGGTCAGGAAAGCGGGCAGGGAACAGATTATTTCTTTGATCCTCTGAAGTTTGACGGTTTTGGAAAGTTGTACGGCCTTGATATGTCGCGATGGCCAAAAAAGAAGATACGCTACCGCCAGGATACCTACGAGGGCAATCGGTGGAACCTCGGTGATTTCATCCTCTGGCACGGCAGGAAGAATATGGATCACACCGGGGATGACGCGGTATGGGACACGGAGATAGGAGAAGGCCGACCATCGTGGAACGTGCAGGACCCTGCCATGGTAATCAAGCACTTAGGCCCTCAAATCGACATCAACTGCGGCGGTATCGATAACCTATACAGGCATCACGACTACAACATCGCAATTGTCGAATCATATTCGGGTGATACCTACGCCAATTACTATCTGCATGGGGAACATCTGTTTGTTGACGGCGAAAAAATGTCAAAAAGCCGGGGCAATATACTGTATGTGGAGGACGTCACCGCCTCCGGCTTCAAGCCTGAGGATCTTCGGTTCTTTCTTTCGGCAGCCGAACACTACAGGAAGACACTCAACTATACTGAAGAACATATGCAAGAAGCCGCCGACAAACTCGCCGATTGCCGAAAGCGCATCTCAAATCTGAAAAAACTCGTGAACGA
This sequence comes from uncultured Spirochaetales bacterium, assembly GCA_964536145.1. Taxonomy (GTDB): domain Bacteria; phylum Spirochaetota; class Spirochaetia; order ARS1246; family ARS1246; genus JAFGHN01. The sequence goes on from CAZHXC010000600.1 coordinate 664, forward strand.
AACCGGCAGTAAAAGTGCGGTAATGACACGGTTGTCAGAAAAGCTCAGCCGGGATTTTGAAGCGCACATGGATAACGATCTCTCGGTTGGGAAAGCATTTGAAAGCCTCGTCACAAACCTAAAAGACATCGAGCGTTTTTCTCCGCACTATCCCTTAACGAAGGATCAAGCCGAAGATATCCAAAAGAAGTTAAACAAAATCAATGATGTGATGGGCGTGCTCTTCTGAGGTACTTATCGGCAGTCACAACCTGGTGGGTGACGCGGCTGCCGTAGCGTGCTTTACCGGCCACTGGGTCCCTAGAATCTTTGCCGTGTAGTTAGTGATCCGAAAACTGTGGTACAAGCACAGGAACCGCGTTTTACGGGCTGTTCTCGGCCTTGAAGGCGACGATACGTGGTACTTAACCCGCCTTGTCAGCGAATTCCACAGGATTCGGATCAGTACAAAATAGACCAAAATACCCACCAGATTAAACGATATAGCTTATTCATGATATCTACCCGCACTAGTACCATAAGTACCAAATGGCTGGCAGCCAATTTGCTCAGCCGCCAGACCGTATATAGATGGGGGAAAAAAATGAAATACGCCGATTTTGTAGGAAATGTTCAGCACAGGTGCCGGTTGGGCACTCAGGGAGATGCGGTCAAGGCCGTGCGATCTACGCTGGAAACACTCGGCGAGCGTATGTTCAGTAACGAAAAAGAACATTTGGTCTCGCAACTTCCTGAAGAGATCGGCTACTACCTGAGGCAATCAGAAGACAGTGAAAAATATGACCTAAATGAGTTTTACGACAAAGTGAGCCAACGAGAAGGGACCGATTTGCCTGAAGCGATTCATCACGCGCGCTCGGTAATGTCCGTGGTCAAGGATGCTGTAACCCCGGGGCAATGGCGCAATTTGCTGTATGAGCTTCCCGAGGAATACGCGCCGCTTCTCGAATCCGGAGCCAACAGCGAAAATGAACAATAAACAACACTCATTTTAAATGAGACGTCTTACAAACAGGAGGATACTAAATGAATTTCAAATCAACACCACTTATCTTGCTCTTATTGCTTTTTGTTAGTGCAGGCCTTTTTGCAGAAGGGCAACAGGAGCGGCCGCCGTTCCCTGAAACGGTGGAAATCCCGGAGCCTGGGGAAGACACATACGAAACCACCAGGGCGCTCTTGGATTACCAGTCGCTGGACCTCGACGGGAATGAATACGGCAACGTGGACGACGTGGTAGTCGACATAGGTACAGGCTATTTGGCCTACGTAGTTCTCACCGTTCCGCAGGATGGGGGAACAGGAAGCCGGATGGTTCCTATACCGTATTCTTATTTCATACCCGATGTAGAAGCAATGACCCTCAGGCTCGCATTTGATGATTCTTCCATCATAGAGGATGCACCGAGTTATGCACCCGGAACAGATTTCATCGATCAATATGCCGATGAATACGGATATTTGCGAGATCTTCGATTTTATTGGGGAAACGCAGCGGCCCGGTTACCTGAGGCACTCACACAGCGAATGCTTGAAACCCG
>CAZHXC010000601.1:0-2203 GCA_964536145.1 uncultured Spirochaetales bacterium
TGAGCATACTTCGGGTCCTCCTGCGGAATGCCTGCCTGGATTTCCAGAAGCCAACGCTTGTTGTACTCCTCCTGACTACCGATGGTCGGCGCAATAATGATCGGTATCCCAAGCCCGGCGTAGAAGGAGAGCTCACTCGGTTTTGTCCAGAGCAGATCGGTGGCGCGCATGAGCTTTGAAAACTCGTCAAAATACCCGGGTTTGGATTCGTTGTAGAGAATAGATACGTTATCAGAACCTGGAAGGTATTTCTCTACGATTGCCTTGAAGAGGAGCTCAACCTCTTTGCGGACCCCAGCCACGAGATTCAGCCGTATCCGCCCCGCGAGTATCGCCTCCCGTAGAGATTCCACAAGGACAGCGGCAATATCGGTCTGCGCGCCGGCGCCGCCTACCGCAAATGTGAGGGAAAGCGGAGCCGGGGGTCTTTTCTTGCAGTTTGATTTGCCAAGAAAATGCGCCGCGTTTCTCTCATGAAGCGGGAAAAACCGGTTGTCCGGATCAAGAGCGCGAAGCCGACGGTCTACGTCGGCCTTGAGAACCTCGAGACCGGGACCGCCGGTCACTTCCTTTGGAAAGGGAAATCCCGTGAGAAAGATCCGTTCATCCGGTACACCGTAACTACGAAGACGCATCACCGCTCTGCCGCAGGGAGCAAGATAGACGATTTTGCTGGTGGACGGATTCATCGGAACCCAAGCACGGCTGATTTCTGCGTCACAAACGATGCAGTAGATCCGCGGGTAGCCCGCCTTATCCGCGGCGATGGCGGGCACCGGATAGGAAGTGAGGAGCGGTAGCGGCCTGGTGCGGATCTTGGCAACAATTCCGGCGCCGAGCCCTTTGTTTATGAGCCGATCTATCAGCCTCACCTGATAGGTCGGATGAGACATGTTACGGACGGGATAAAACGGGGGGATGTTCTGAAACGCATCCAATAATCCGAATAACGCGTGGCCGACGACGGGAACCGTTCGGATCCGGGAAATGAACTCATACCCCCTGTGCAGGTTGGCCCACAGCTTTGCCTCCTCCGGGTACAATCCCACACCAAGGATTCCCTCTTCGGCTATATCGGCAAAGGGATGCACCGCCCGCTGGTGGCCAAGCCCCATATCAACGGTAACAACCCACGCCTTTTGACCGTCGTGATTCTCCTCGTTCATGTTTTCTCATCTCCGCTTTCGTCGGTGACTTCGTTCTGGGTGTGACTCTTGAACAACTGGACCAGATCCTCGGTTATCCGCCGGAGCTCCTCCGGGGTTCTGTCGGCTTCTTGCGTAGGTTGCGCTTCCTCCGGTACTTCAGGGCGCTTTTCGAGCTTGAGAAGGGTGTTTTCAATTCGCCTTACCAGCTTCATCCGATATTCATCCGGACCCTCATCATAGCGCGCAAACTCATACTCGATAGCATCGCTTCGCACCTCACCTTTAAACGCCCGGTGCAAGTTCAACTTTATTCCTTTCTTGATATGGGCCAGCCGGCCCTCTTTCTCAAACCGCCTGACGCTCACGTTTATATGTACAGACGAAAGCCAGTGCAGCGGGCTTATCTTAGCCGCCCGTTTGACAAACTCCGCATCCTCACCAACCCGCACGGTTTCATCAAAGCCCCCGGCCCGGAAAAACAAGCGACGGGTAATGAAGATGCAAAACCCCATCGCCTTCGGATCAACCCGGAGAGTCGCCCGTATGGAAATATTGATAAAACGATGAACCAGAACATCGATAAGATAGTTGGAACGCGGTCGTATCTCGCAGGTGGCAAGATCGAGATACCGCTCATCAAGCTCACCGACGGCTTGTTCCAAAAACCCGTCAGGAAGCTCTACATCCGCATCAAAGAAAAAGATATACTCGCCGGCTGCTGCGTCTGCACCGGCGTTCCTCCCGCGTGCCGGAAGCCCGCCCTCCACTACCAGCGCACCAAAGGATTGGGCTACCGCCCGTGTTCTGTCGCTCGAGCCGGCATCGGCAATGATGACCTCATAGTCTGAAAATCTTTGTCTCTGTATCGAATCCAAAAGCCGCGGGAGCAGTCGCTCTTCGTTGAGCGTTGGAACGACGATACTGATTTTCATAGTTGAATTATAAATCAGAAATACAGAACGCAAAAGCGAAAACCGCCACAGCCCCCGAAAACCTGTCCCATAACGGCGGACGCCCCCCGGGCTGCCCGCTATAATAGATGGGCACTATCGCAG
>CAZHXC010000602.1:0-2196 GCA_964536145.1 uncultured Spirochaetales bacterium
GGAAAGGGCGCCCCATCGCTCTCATCGAGGGATATGGTAATTCGCCTCGCACATCAAGGGTGGAAGGTAGAGCAGATCATGCAGGCTACAAAGCTCAGCTTGGGAGAGGTGGAGCTCATTCTCGAGCTCAGTGCTAAAAAGTAGGCTTTCCGCACACCGTCGGCGCCCCGTCGTTGTGCGGTGCTGTCGCCGGGCGCCCGTTGCCCGGGGTGGCGGCGCCGTCTGCCTCCGTACGGCCGATCTCCCAAAGCCAGGTTAGCGGTAGATGTCCGCGTTGACCGTGTTCGCCTCCCTCGCGATGGCGAATATGGTAAATTGGACTGCCTCGATATCAAGCTCATCCACGTTGAATTGGCCGGTAATTCCAACGGTGGTTTCATTTTGCGGGACCGGCTGCCATTGGGACTCGGCATAGCTGATGACCGTACCACGATTTGATTGCCGGTCCTTGTAAAACAGGTAGACGATACCCTCTTCTGCGGAAACACTCACGGAGGCTGCATCCGGCGCCGCGTCGACAGCCGGATTCATATCGGTCCACACGGATCCATCATAGCTGAACGCCTTGAGCGCACCGGGGCCGGAGTCGTAAAACGACAGAACATAGGTTGAGGTAGCGGGGTCAAACCCTGAATCGAGATAACCGTCGGGGACATCGTCGCCGGCGTACGGGAAGGGTGTCCCCGTGTCCACCCAGTTGCCGCCGTCGTATTGTCTCACGCTCACCGATCCCGCGCCGTTTTCGTACGCAATAATCGGCGCAGAGCCGTCATTTGTAAGTGACGGGGCCGAGGTCGAAACGGGCGGTTCGGGAGAAATATCCGTCCACCCGGTGCTGTCCGAGTATCGAAAAACGAGAAGCGGCGCAGGATCTGTTGCAGGTGTGGTGTCATCGAGCGCCGCGACGTACAGATAGCCGCCTACAACAGTACTTCGTAACTCGCGTACCGGGACACTCCCCTGTCCGGGATCTTCCAGAGGGACCCAGGCGGCGTCTTCACCGTTTCCTTCGAGCTTCACTGCTGTAAGCTTACCACCGGTGGTCTGGTCCCGGTATGCCAGATAGGGTACGCTGCCGGATTCGGCCACTGTGACGCTGCCCTGGATGTCGCCGTCGGTCACTCCGACCGGTTCGCCGACGCTTTGCCATTGCTCGTCACGGTAGACTTCGAGGGTTACGGCGGACTCGCCCGCCCCGTACCAGCAGACGAAGAGCTCGCCGGGGGTCGCCGCGTTTGGGGCCGCATCGAATCCCGCGGCGCCGGTAGCGACGACAGAGCCGGACCAGGAAAAAACGTGGATACACCACCCCTCAACGGGAATCGACAATTTTTCACTTTCCGGGCGTGAGAGATAGTCCGCCGCCGCCACGCGGTACCAATAGCGTACCAATGGCGCGACGGTCACATCTATGTAGTCAGTCCCGTCGGTGGATGCGAGGTACTCATACTTGCCCTCTTTGCTCTCGGAACGGTACACATGGTATACGCCCGCCCGTTCGACCGGTTCCCAGGTGATTATCACCCTGTCCTCTTCACTACCCTGAGTTGCCTCTACTCCCTCCGGTGCAGACTTAAGAGATACAAGCGCAAGACAGGAAAAGAAGAAAAGGGCAACGGTAACCACTGCAAATCCGCGTAACCATGCAGCCATTAGAAGCTCCCTGTGCCCATCGAAATATTGAGCGAAAGCGACGCGGTGGCGCCGCTCGCATCTGAAAGACCGAAAAGAGATCCCGGATTGGTGTACTCGTCGGTACTGTGTCCGTATGTCATCCGCAATGCGAGGCTTATATCAAACAGATCGATCAAGTTGAACGAGAGCGCAGGTGAGACAATACCCGAAAGATCGCTCAAGTTGATGACGTTGAATACGGAAACGGAAATATCGGAATCGAATATGTTGTTCCAGGCCGCCGTACCCGCCGCATAGTGCCGGCCCCAGGGTGAAAGGTCGGCGAGAGATAGTGGGGGCGGTGCTTTGTAGTCTTCGGTTTGCGCGGAGTCAGGCAAGGCAAGACCGTTGTACTCCGGATTCTGCTGAAGAAACACCGCCGGCTTCAAAAGGCTCGAATCCGCATATCCTTCGCCGTTGTAGAAATACTGCCCGATAAATACCAGGCTTCCCGGCGCACGCTCGAGGTCATTCTGATCAAGTTCCTTGATATACCGCGCGCCGACGGTAACTGAAAAAACG
>CAZHXC010000603.1:0-2167 GCA_964536145.1 uncultured Spirochaetales bacterium
ATGACGGGGCGGATATCCTCGATATTGGGGGTGAGTCGACCCGGCCGGGTTCCGATCCGGTAAATACCGATGAAGAGATCGTCCGCGTAATACCGGTAATCGAAGAGATACGCGGTTTTTCAGACATCCCCATCTCTATCGATACCAGGAAGGCAGCGGTAGCGGGGCGGGCGCTTGAACGCGGCGCGGATATGATCAATGACGTCTCTGCGGGACGTGAGGACAGCGAGATGCTCCCGTTAGCGGCCGCAGGCAACCGCCCGATAGTTCTCATGCACATGCGCGGCACTCCAAAGACGATGCAGCAAAAACCGTATTACGAAGAGACCATAACCGATGTTGTCGCGGAGCTTCAGGGCTTTGTCCGGGCTGCCGTCAGCGAGGGGGTGAAACGGGACAGGATCATTCTCGATCCGGGCATCGGGTTTGCGAAACGTTTGAGTGACAATCTGAAGCTTCTCAAGCATATCGATACGATACGTCACATGGGTTTCCCCGTTCTCGTCGGGCTGTCGAGGAAATCCTTCATGGACAAGCTGCTTGGTCTACCTGTAACACAGAGGCTGGCCGCTTCTCTGGCGGCTGAAGCGTTTGTTGCATTGAAAGGAGCAGAAATCCTGCGGGTCCATGATGTACGGGAAACTGTCGAGCTTGCGAAAATGCTTGACGCGATACAAACGGCTTAGAGGTAGGAAGCTGTGAACTGGCTGTCAAAGATAAGCATCTATTCCGACTATATCAGACCCATACTCGACATCCTCATTCTTTCTTTTATAATCTATTATGTGTATAAAATTCTGGTTCAAACGCGGGCCATACAACTGGTCAAAGGCGCCTTCCTTATAGCACTCCTCTATGCCGTTGCGATTTTTCTGCAGTTGACCACGCTGTTGTGGATCATGAACAGTCTCGCCACCGTGTTTGTCATCATCATCGCAATAGTGTTTCAGCCTGAGTTGCGCAGTATTTTCACGCGGATAGGCCAGAGCGAATGGTTCAGGGTTTCGCCCCGGGGCAGACCGTACCAGCTCGATTCTGTGCTCAACGCTGTCGAGATCCTTTCCGGCAGGCGGCGAGGTTGCCTCATCGTATTCAGCCGTCGGGTCGGTCTGAAAAACGTACTCGAAACGGGTACACGATTGAACGCCGACCTTTCGACATCACTCCTTTTGACGATATTTGGCCACGATACCGCGCTTCATGATGGTGCGGTGGTGGTGCAGTCGGGCACGATTGTAGCGGCGGGTTGTTTTCTGCCGCTCTCTGATCAGCCGGACATAAGACGAAGCTTTGGCACACGTCACCGCGCGGCGCTCGGGCTTGCCGAAAATACTGACGCCATCGTGCTTGTGGTTTCCGAAGAGACCGGCGCGGTTTCTCTTGCATACGATGCAAACCTTTACTACGACCTCTCGCTATCGGAGGTAACAAACAGCATGCGCAAGCTTCTTGACCTCAGGGATGAAAGGCAAATCATGGAAGAGGAGACCCGGAGTTGACCGGCAGGGCTTTCTTTGAACGCATCTTTTCCAACTGGATAGTAAAGATCCTCTCCGTTGCCGCCGCGGTTGTGCTCTTCCTGTTTCACCGGATTGGGAGCCTCGAGGAACGCTTTATCAGCGTGCCTCTTGAATACGAGGTTGACGAGAACTTTGTGGTGACCAATGTCTCCACGGACAGCGTGAGAATCGACATTCGCGGCGCCGGGGACGAGATTTTCCTTGTCCTCGGTGAGGATGTCCGGGCATACGTTGACCTCACTGCTTACACAAGCGAAGGTATTTTCAAGGCGCCGGTACTTCTCGAGAAGACCGGTTCCGCTCAAACGGTTGATGTGGAGATGATCGTCGATCCTCTCGAAGTAACGGTGACACTCGAGAGAAAAGTCGAACGGGAGCTCACGGTGGTTCCTGACCTGCTCGGCTATCCTGCTGCGGGGTATGAGCTTGTTCGGTATCTGGTAACGCCGGAAACCGTGCAGGTACATGGGCCGAGGAGCAGCCTCAGCGACCTCGAACGGCTCGAAACCGCAGAGATTGACCTGTCGGGCCGTACGAGTGATTTCACCGTAAGCGTGCCCGTGCAGACAGCTGATGAGCTGATTGTTTTCCTCGATGGTAATACCGTGGAAGTACGCTGCTTCATCCGGGAAGTTATAATAGAAAGA
>CAZHXC010000604.1:0-2165 GCA_964536145.1 uncultured Spirochaetales bacterium
CACAATTCGCGATCATGCTTGATCACCCCTGGCGAGACAACGATGTGCTGGTCCGGTATTCCGGTGGATTCAACGCCGTACTTCTCCGCCATGAGCTTGCGCCAATCCTCATGAAGCCAGTAAGCCGCGTGAGAGGCCTCGGCAAAAGAGTCAAAGCCGTAACACATAAGCGAGTAAGTCGGCTTGGTACCCGATTTCTTGCTCGGCTGATAGCGTCTGCCGCCTAAGAACATCAACACACCCGGCACCGGAAGCGTACGTGCGTCAACGCCGCCGATGTGCCGGTAGAGCGGTATCCCGAGAGCGTTGGAACCCGCCCGGAGAACCGCCGCCGACACGCTTGCCGTGGCGTTGCCGCCAAGCTTCGTCTTACCCGGCGTGTCATCCATGGCGAGCAGCGTGTTGTCTATCTCCCGCTGATCAGCCGCGTTCATACCAATCAGCTTTGGCGCGATCACCTGCTCGATAATCGCCACTGCTTTGCCGACACCCTTTCCCTTCCAGTCCTTTCCCATCCAGCCTTCGCCTTCGTCATAGGCAAAGGTGACCTCATGGGTTCCAACCGATGTTCCGGCGGTGACCATGGAGCTGCCGGTGGCGCCACACGCGGTTTCTACAATAGCTTCTACACCCGGGTGCCCTCTCCGTGACCAGACCTGCCGCGCGGCAATCCTGGTGATGCTTGTATCCGTGCTCATCGGTCGCTTCGCGTGACTTTCAACGCATCCAGGCCAAGGAACTGCGCCCGGTCACCAAGCTCCGCCTCAATTTCCAGAAAACGGTTTGCCACAGGTCCGACACCTCCTTCGCGCAAATGTCCCGTATTCAGACCCACAACATAATCCGCTATGGACGGACCCTCTCCACGGCTGTCACACGGCATCACCCCGTAGCCGTTGCGATAGGCGAGACGCACCATGTCAAAGGCCTCTGAGATTGTACCGATCTGGTTCACCTTGAGCAGGACGCAGTTTGCCGCACCGGTTTCAATGCCGTGCTGCACACGCTTGGTGTTGGTGGTAAACAAATCATCGCCTACAATTTGAACCCCCAACTCCTTTGTCAGCACCGCGTGGCCTTCGTAGTCATCCTCATCAAGGGGATCCTCTATGATGACAAACGGATAGTTGTCACACATCTGTCGATAGAGTTTGTACATGTCGTCACGGGTCTTATCCTCAGCCGAGAATATCCCCTCGTAGACTTCCCTTTCCGGGTTGTAGAATGTGCCCGCGGCAACATCGACCTGGATACCGATTTTGCCTTCATACCCGGCCTTTTTGATCGCTTCTACGTGGATGTCCCACAGCTCCCTGTCGTGCTTGACCAGTCCGGGAGGAACGAACGCGCCAAAGCGCTGGTCAAGGTCGAATCTCTCTTTGAGGATATCGGCGTAAATATGCTGCACGGTGTATGCAGCGTATGAAGCTTCCGAGTAGGTATCGAAACCGTAGCAGTAGAGGGAGTGGCTCGGTTTACCTCCTGAACGCGCACCGTAGCCGTAACGGGTACTGCCGACGAGGCTGATCACCCCGGGAACCGGGAGGGTGCAGGCATTTGCTCCGCCGATGTGCCGGTAGAGCGGGATGCCGAGTGAGGCCGCGCCGGCCTTGAGTACCGCCGCCGACACGCTTGCCGTGGCATTGCCGCCGAGTTTATGCTTGTCCTCGGTGCCATCGAGCTCGATGATGACCTGGTCGACTTCCTGCTGACTGGTGGCGTCCATCCCAATCACCTTGGGCGCTATCTTTTCGGTGATGCTCGCCACCGCGGCGTTCACACCCCGGCCGCGCCACCGCTCTCCACCGTCATAGAGAAACTTGACCTCGTATTTGCCGACGGATACACCGGCGGTAACCTGCGCCGTACCGCTTGCCCCATTTTCGGTGGTCACGGTGCATTCGACACCGGGATGTCCGCGGTTTGAATAGATCTGCCGTGCAGAGATAGATGTAATTGTTGATCCTGAACTCATGAGTTATACCTCTTTCATGTTTAATGCCGGGCGCTAAGCCCCCGGTCGGAGTACAAGCACAACAGTAAGATCGTTCATGCTGATGTTATGCGTTGCCTCTATTCCGGAGCCGGTCCTGTAAAGAATCGGCGAAGTGTTGTGATTCTTCAGCTCCCGTTCGATATCATAACCGGCGGACTCCATCTCTGCA
>CAZHXC010000605.1:0-737 GCA_964536145.1 uncultured Spirochaetales bacterium
GAACGGCTTTCCTACGCGTTGGGCTTCTTCTCATCCTCCACCTTTATCGGACTTTCTATGGGGCCTCTCATTGGCGGAATTACCGCCGAATACCTCGGGTATCGCCTTGCCTTTGGGATAGGGGGATTGCTCCAGGCTTGTGGGCTGGTCTTTGTTCTCCTGTTCGTACGCGATATAAAGGGACATGGAGCGGAGACCGTAGATGCAGACGGTGATACCCGTTCCGGCTCAATGAATCCCGGTGTCTTGATACTCCTGTTGGGAATGTTCTTCGGGCTCAGGCTCGTACGGATGATAATGCCGCCGTTCGTTCCGCTTCACGTGCAGAACGTGCTTGGTACAATCGACGGTGCGTCAGCCACAGTGGGAATAATCACATCCTTAGCCGCGCTCGCCGCCGCCACAGCCGGGATAACTCTCGTGAGGCTCGGTGACAGGATGAACAAACTCACCCTCGTTTCTATCTGTCTTCTGGGAACGGCCTTATTCGCGCTGCCACTTTACTTTACAGGTAGCCTCTACAGCTTTACCGCATTCTACGTGATTGCGATGTTTTCTATCGGTGCAGTCGAGCCGAGTCTTCAATCATATTTCAGCGAGCGGACACCCGCCGACAAACGCGGGAGAATTTTCGGCATACAGACCCTGGTGGCCTGTATGGGGTGGTTTTTTGCGCCACTCACGAGCTCCTATGTTTCAAACACTTTTGGTGTGAGTCATGTATTTCTGTTCGCAAG
>CAZHXC010000605.1:747-2153 GCA_964536145.1 uncultured Spirochaetales bacterium
ACTCCCGACTTTCTGGAAGCTGAGGAAGGCAAGTTTATAGGGATTACCTTTCTCTACAGTCTCTCCGCCCACTGGGGAATACGGCGTCTCTCACGGGCTAAGGGGCGTAGTGTTACCCCGGCGCGCCAACCTGCCTCGTGATGCCGGGCAGCCGGGTGACTCAGGCCGGCGCCGCCGCCCGTCTAATCCCGCCGTCCTCGCCGCTCCCGGGCAGCCCGGTGCTACCGCTTTATCCCAAGCAGCCCGGCGTACGCGGCAAGCACCGGATTGATCGTCTCTTCTGAAAGTATCTGCGTTGTGAGTTTCTTCCCGAGCTGCACGCCTTCCTGATCAAAGGAGTTCACATTCCAGAGAAGACCCTGAAACATCACCTTGTTCTCATAATGTGCGAGCAGCGCGCCCAATGACTGTGGTGTAAGCCTCTTCCCGTGGATCAGGCTCGACGGCCTGTTGCCCCGGAAGTACTTGTTTGGGTTTTCGTCCTCTTTTCCAACCGCAAAGGCGGTGATCTGAGCGGCAAGATTTGCGTTGAGCTTGGTTTGGCTGGTTGAGCCGTCGGTGACAATATCCGCCAAATCCTGCGATTCTTCAAAGCCGATAAACTGGAGGGCGATCGTATCGCTACCCTGATGAAGGAGCTGGTAGAAGGAGTGTTGACCGTTGGTGCCGGGCTCCCCAAAAATTACCGGTCCCGTGGAATAGGAAACCGGCTCCCCGCGTCTGTTGACGCTCTTCCCGTTACTCTCCATGTCGAGCTGCTGCAGGTGGGCCGGAAACCGGAGGAGCGCCTGGCTGTAGGGCAGCATCGCCGAGCACGGTATGTTCAGGACGTTTCTTTCGTACACCCCGATGAGCGCGTCAAGCATGCTCGCGTTGTTCAGCGGATCTGTCTCGAGAGCGAGCTGATCGGCTTCATGCGCTCCGGCGAGCAGCCCGGCAAAAACATCGGGACCAAAGGCGAGGGAAAGGAGCACACCGCCAACCGCACTGGTGGCGGAATATCGCCCGCCGATATTTTCGTCGATAAAAAATGCATTGAGCACATCGCTTGACTGCGCAAGCGGGCTCGTCTCGCTTGTTACCGCTACAAAATGGCCCGCCGGGTCAAGACCGCTGATTCCTGATTCTCCCATCGCCTTCACTACAAACTCGCGGTTTGTGAGGGTTTCCTGGGTTGTTCCGCTTTTTGAGACCAGGATGAAAAGGGTGCTTTCAAGATCCACCCCGGCAAGCACCGCTCTCGCATCATCGGGATCAACATTCGATATAAAATCGGCACGCATCTTCTCGGCGCCGTTTACCCGAGCGTAGTTCTTGAGAGCATAGTAGAGCGCCCGCGGGCCGAGATCCGAGCCGCCGATGCCTATCTGTACCACCGTATCAAAACGTTTGCCCGTGGAGCCGGT
>CAZHXC010000606.1:0-2152 GCA_964536145.1 uncultured Spirochaetales bacterium
AGACCCGATGAGAACGTGTACGGATCAGGCATCCCGCTCTCGGTTGAGCTCGGTCCCGGTATGATTGGAACCATATACGATGGAATACAACGGCCCCTCGAGCAGATAGCCGATATTTCCGGAGCATTTATCGAACGAGGTGTCCGGATACCGGCCCTCGACAGAAATAAGACCTGGCACTTTATCCCAAAGGTGGCAGAGGGAGAGACCGTCGGTCCGGGTGCAGTCATCGGTACGGTGCAGGAATCCGAAGCGGTGGAGCACAGGATTCTGCTTTCGCCGGATACAGGCGGAACAATCGTGTCGATTGCGGTCGAAGGCGAATACCGTGTGGAAGACACCATCGGCGTAGTAGAGTCGGAAAGAGGTAAGACCGAGCTAAAGATGTACCACCGCTGGCCTATCCGTATCCCGCGGCCGACCGGCGAAAGGCTCCCGTTCTCCGAGCCGCTGATTACAGGCCAGCGGGTCATCGACACGCTGTTCCCCGTACCAAAAGGCGGAACGGTCTCCATACCGGGAGGTTTTGGCACCGGGAAAACCATGACGCAGCACGCCATCGCCAAGTGGTGCGATTCGGACATCATCGTCTACATCGGTTGCGGGGAACGCGGTAACGAGATGACCGATGTTCTCACCGAGTTTCCCGAGCTCGTGGACCCGCGCACCGGCAGGAGTCTCATGGAACGCACCCTGCTCATTGCAAACACCTCGAACATGCCGGTTTCGGCAAGAGAGGCGAGCATATACACCGGTGTAACTCTCGCGGAGTACTTCCGCGATCAGGGTTACGATGTGGCGGTCATGGCCGATTCAACTTCCAGGTGGGCGGAGGCGCTGCGGGAGTTGTCGGGCAGGATGGAAGAGATGCCGGCGGAAGAGGGCTTCCCGGCCTACCTTCCCACCCGCATTGCCGGCTTTTACGAACGGGCGGGCGCAATGACTCCGTTAGGCGGAGGTAAGGGGTCGGTCTCCATTATCGGCGCGGTTTCGCCGCCGGGTGGTGATTTCTCGGAGCCGGTAACGCAGCACACAAAGCGGTTTGTCAGGTGTTTCTGGGCACTCGACAGGCAACTGGCAAACGCGCGGCACTACCCGGCGATATCGTGGCTCGACAGCTACAGCGAGTACCTCGGTGAAATTTCCGCCTGGTGGGACGAACACACAGGCGGCGGGTGGAGTGAAAACAGAGCTGAGATCATGGAGCTCCTGCAGCGGGAGGTTCGGCTTCAGCAGGTGGTGAAACTCGTCGGTCCGGATGCGCTGCCGGATAGTCAGCGCTTTATCATCGAAGTGTGCACGCTTTTTAAGAATGCATTCCTCCAGCAAAACGCCTTTGACGAGATAGACCGCTACTCGAGCGCTGAAAAGCAGCTGAAACTACTGGAGATCATCCTCACCTATTACAACCGCGGCTCCGATGCGATTCGTCGTGGTGTCACTCTCGTAAAGCTCCGGAGGATGCGGGTACTGCAGGATATTGTGCGCGCAAAATCCACCATAGAGAACGAGAACATCTCGCAACTCGATCGACTGGGTGCGCGGCTCGAGCGTTCGATCGATCAATTGGAGTCGATTTATGTATAACGACGAGATAGACCTCTCGGCAAGGGAGTATATCGGTGTACAACAGATAGAGGGCCCCCTCGTCATCGTGGAGAAAACCCATAACGTAGGATATCGTGAACTGGCCGAATGCGTGGACGAGGATGGCGAAATCCGGCTCGGGATGGTGATGGACACATCCGACACCGCGGTGGTGCTTCAGGTTTTTGAAGGGACTTCCGGGCTTACCATGCCGGGCACGCATGTCCGTTTCCGCGGGCAACCGTTGCGGCTTCCGGTTTCAACCGAGATGCTCGGCCGTACCTTCAACGGGCTCGGGGTCCCGTTGGACGGCGGTCCACCGCCTATCGGCGAGAAGGAGCTCAACGTCAATGGAAGCCCGATCAATCCTACCTCGAGACAGTATCCGCGGAACTTCATCCAGACCGGGCTCTCGGTAATCGACGGGATGAACACGCTCATTCGCGGCCAGAAACTGCCGATTTTTTCAGGCAACGGCCTTCCTCATTACGAGCTTGCCGCGCAGATCGCGAGACAGGCCCAGATACTTCCGGGTGGTGTAATTGGCGCAGCCGAAGCGGCTGGA
>CAZHXC010000607.1:0-2129 GCA_964536145.1 uncultured Spirochaetales bacterium
ATGGCTACGGGTGAAACTTCATCGGATTCTGCGAGAACTCGTGCAGTTGCCACCACTATGTTCGGATACAAGCGATCTCTTTGATAGGTATCAACAGTAATCTTATTCATCTCTTTCGCCCGCTCAGTATATACCGTCCGTAAACGAGGTTCCAATAATTGACTGCGTAAGCGAAATCTATGTACGCAAATAACTACACTCTTCCTGGAACTAGCTGCCCTCCAGGGACCTTCCTGGTATCTGTGGTAATCTTTCGCTCTTTGCAGGCGGCGCGCCGTTATCTAACGATTACACTTCGCCGGAAAAGGTTCCTCGCGGTTCGTTTGCCCTCCCACGCAGCACGTGCTCGACTTCGTGTCTCACTGCAACGAACACGGACGTGCGAGGACGGGGAGGTCCTGGCCGCGCACGCAAGGCGCAACATCCGGCTTTATCCTCTTCCCGGTCAAGACAAAGCTGACACAGGGGGACGGCGTTTCAAGTCACTGAGCAAACGCACGGAGTCTCGTTTCCGGAAACAACAGCTTAATCAACGCAATTGGTATATCTACCATCGAATAGTGACCTTTGCGCATACAGGATATCCGGTTGAACCGGTACTCTTCCGGCCTTCCTGCTATCTCCGCCCGCACCGGATTCGCCACTATATACAAAAAAGTAGGGATCCATTGGCGTAACGAGCAGATAATTCTGCTGAGGGATACTCTTTCCTGTTTCCTGCCAGACTTCTTTTCCCCATTCCGGAACTTTATCACCGTTGCTGACATTGATTCCGGAGCTCCGGAGAAACCGTCCGATTTCCGTTGGAATAACTGTCCGGACTACGCCGGAA
Organism: uncultured Spirochaetales bacterium; assembly: GCA_964536145.1. Taxonomy (GTDB): domain Bacteria; phylum Spirochaetota; class Spirochaetia; order ARS1246; family ARS1246; genus JAFGHN01. Next base: position 833 of record CAZHXC010000607.1, read on the forward strand.
CCACCGTCCGCTTTCGCCCGGAATGGACGTCCGTTTTGGGCCGGTGTACACAATAGAACCATTTGCGGCAAACTCACCGCACTCAAAGCTTTTTTCAGATTTCTCTACGGCGAGGACTACATCGTGAGCAATCGCATGAGGAATATCGCGTTACCGAAGGAAGAAAAACGACTACCGAAAGCGGTGCTGACCGGGAACAAAGTAATGCTGATTCTGGAAAGCTGTGATAGCCGCACACCGTTGGGAACGAGAAACCGTGCGGTGTTGGAGCTTTCGTACACCTGCGGGATACGGACATCGGAGCTGTGCAATCTGAAGATTGAGGACCTTTCGTTGAAGGACCAAACCGTCTTGATTGAAAAAAGGACGGAAGTACCACTTGAAAGGGAAGCGTAATGATCCCGGAAACCTGTTTCTCACCCAGTTCGGGAATCCGTTTGACAGGAAGAGTATCAACAAATCGATTATGAAACCGATCCAGCGGAAATTGAAAGTGAAAAAACATAACGATTTATTCTTGTTAGCACGCGGTGGCGACGCACCTCTTACATCATAAGGTTGGTGTCGCCTATATTGCCCGGCTTCTTGGTCATCGATCTCTGAATACAACACAGCCATGCCCCTTTAGACATTTGAGGAGCGTGGCTCGCTTCATATTGTAACGGATTCTTCCGAATAATCAGGTGCGGCTGCTTCTATCGCCTCTTGTCGGTTAAACTCGAGAGCCTCTTTTAATGTGATTTTGAGGCTGGTAACAAGCTCTTCGCGAGTCCTCTCTTGGCAATTAACCCCAGGAACTTCTTCAATCCATCCAATCCACCAGCTGCCATCATGTTTGGTAATTGCGGTATACGTGTTTGCCATTCGAAACCTTCTTTCCGAAGATGTGTCTTCGACAATATACAATACAAAGCCCTCGATGGTATCTCTCTGAAGCACCGAATACGAGAGGATGGCTTCACAAAACTCATGCTTGTCACGGAAGGGAGCAGATGTACACATTCAGCGTTGCCGGTCAGAAAGACCGGTCTTTCCAGGTTCGCCGGCCGGACTCTCTCACGCCGCGGCGCTTTACCGGAGAACCCTCTGGATGGTTTGCCGCTGTGGGCTTCTCGTTCTTTTTCCGGCTCTCCGGCGGTCACCGCTCTACCGGGTTTTTCCTTCGTCATTGTTCGGCGTCGTTTCCGGTCTCGGGGTCATCACTCACCAGATTTACGAAGGAGACCCCTGCGATGAGGAATAACTCCTAAATTGAGCGATTCTGACATGTAGAAAAAAATACCTCCATGTGGTGTAA